>JBIKMV010000008.1:0-27513 GCA_044359055.1 Catalimonadaceae bacterium | reverse complement strand
AGGCTAAGTTTTATTTCCTCAATACCCAGAGCGGATACAGATATGTCTGGAATTTCGGAAACGGCGATACTTTACAAACCTTCCTCACCGATACGCTGTACAAAGCTTATGAAAATGAAACTGCAGCCCCGTATCCCAATACTGTAACGGTGAAGGCTGTTTCTCCGGTTGGGTGCAGCACTACACGAATCAGTTCTTTCACCGTAAATCCATTGGTGAGAGCCCGTTTTTCGATTTCAACAGACTCCGGTTGCACCCCCCTCATGGTTACCCTTTCTGACAGTTCTACCATGGCATCGAATATCCGACAGTGGATGGTGAACAATACTGTCCTGGGGAATCAGCAAGGCCTTATTGCACATAATTTCTATAATATAGGCCAGAACGACACCACCTACACCATCAGGCTTGCAGTGAAAAACAATCAGGGTTTCAACTGCGTAGATACCATGTCGAAAACAATCCGGGTTTTTCCAAAACCAAAAGCCAATATGCTGTTGGCAAATCCAGCAGAGGGATGTAGCCCTCTGACCGTGCAGTTTCAGGGGAATGTACAGAATGCAGTGTCATATTTCTGGGATTTCAATGACGGAACCGATACCACTGTGACCGGGCAGAGCCTCTCCCGTATATTATACAATTCGCATCCGGTTAACAATCGTATCCACAGGGTAAAGAGAATTTCCATCTCGGAACAGGGCTGCAGGGATACTACTGAAAAGGTTATTACAGTGAAACCTTTTACCAAAGCTGTAATTTCAGTAATTCAGACAAGTGGCTGTTCTCCCTTTACGGCCCAGTTTTCAGCTCTGAATTCGGTAAATGCCAACGCCTATGAATGGAATTTTGGCAATGGAACACCGACCAATACATCTCCCGCTCCGAATGCCACTTTCACCAACAACAGCGATACCATCCGAACCTTCAGGATCCGGCTGATTGCCCGCAAAACGCAGACAAATTTCTGCCCGGATACTGCATATGCCACCATCTCTGTTTTTCCTGCCCCGCCTTCCGGATTTACAGCAAACACCCTCGCCGGCTGCGGACCACTTCCCCTTATCCTTACCGATACTGCGGCAACCGGACTAAACAGTTTCTGGGTTTTGAGTTCCGGTGGAATCTCAGATACCTTGTTTCCAAACCAGGAGGGCAAAGCTGATACCATCATAGAAAATCCAAATTTCGCTTCCAAAATGCTTTGGGTTGACCAACATGTAGTTTCCAGCCTGGGTTGTATTTCCCGAAAGAGTTTGTCGGTTCAGGTGTACCCGAATCTTACGGCCGAGTTTGATATAGACAGCTCCGGCTGCCATCCTCATGTGGTGAGGTTTAAAAACCTGAGCGAAAATTACGGAGGGTCTTACCGCTGGGATTTTGGTGATGGTACTTTCTCTACAGAAAAAAATCCAACCCGTATTTTTGACAACAACACCCTCCAGGACAAAATCTTTTCTATTACCCTTACATCAAAGGGTCCGTTTGGTAATTGTACCAAAACCAAAACCGCACAAATCAGAGTGCATCCCTCCCCTGCTGCATCCTTCAGATTTTTATCCGATTCCACAATACAATTGCCGCTAAAAACCGTAACCATCGGAAACAATACCCCATTCAGAAACAACTGGACTTATTCCTGGACCTTTGACGATGGCAGCACCGATACCAATGGAACAGCAGAATTTGTACACGGCTTCATGCTCGATAATGATGACTTTATAGATACTACTTTCACCATAACCATGGTAGCCAGAAGCTCCATTGGATGTGCCGATACCATGAAAAGGGTAATGGTAATAAAACCGGGTAAACCTCTGGCTTCTTTTGAAGCGAGTACCCGCGAAGGTTGCAGGCCTCTTGAGGTTCAGCTGACCAGTACCTCTCTGTATGCCGGAAGATATGAGTGGACCTATGTAGACAAAGAAGGGTCTCCGCCCGTTGTTCTGAAAGAGCGAAATCCGGTAATATACTTTGAATCAGCAGGTTTAAAAACCATTAAACTAAAAGCAAAGGGCTCTCAAGGTCAGGATTCCATTGAGAAAACCAATTACATCCAGGTTTTTGAAACGCCAAGGAGTTCCTTCACTGTGGATCCGGCCCCTCCCAGAACGGTAATAGCGCTGGACGAACCGGCCTACTTCTTCCCGAATGACAACAGGGCTGAATTTTCCTACACCTGGTACTTCGGTGACGGAGATTCATCCAACAGCAGAACTCCGATACATAAATATCCTGCACCTGGCGTGTACGATGTATCGCTTAAGGTAACCGGTCCCAATGGCTGCCAATCTACAAGCAGCCGAAACGGGGCGGTAATCGCAAGACCAGATCAGCTGTTTGCTGCGCCAAATGCCTTTACACCCAATCCTTTTGGGTCCAATGGCGGTGTGGTTGGCGGCGATGGGGACAACGACATCTTTTACCCCTTTGCCAAAGGATTGAAGGAAATCAAAATGACCATTTACAACCGTTGGGGTCAGGTAATCTTCCACAGCCGGGAACTGAACCGTGGCTGGGACGGATACTACCAGGGAAAACTGATGCCGACTGATACCTATATCTATCAGATACAGGCGCAGTATACCAATGGTGAAACACAAAATTTTATCGGTGATATTACCCTTCTGAGGTAAAAACCAAACATTTTAAACCTTATCAAAATGAAAAATATTCTTTTCCCTGTTTGTTTTCTGATTCTGATACAGTTTCAGACTATGGCGCAGGATCCTCAATTCTCCCAATTCTATGCAGCTCCGCTTTACCACAATCCGGCCTTTACGGGAGCTGCACACAAAGCCCGGCTGATTGCCAATTTCCGGAATCAGTGGCCTGCCATACCCGGTGGATTTATCACCACAACTTTCTCTGGCGACAATTATTACAAAAATTACAATTCAGGGGTGGGCATTCTGGCTTACCGCGATCAGTCAGGAACGGGAGGTCTGAGCACCAATGCACTATCCCTGCATTACGCTTATGAAATCAACTTCAGTTCCCAATGGAACGGCCGCGGAGGACTTTCCCTCGGGTATGCCAACAGGTTTGTGGATTTTTCTAAACTGACTTTCCGCGATCAGCTCAATGCAAATTTCATCCCTACCCCTACCAGCGACCCGGCTCAGGCCAACCTCAACCGTGTTCAGTATTTCGATATCTCATCAGGATTCCTGATTTACAACAAATACATTTGGATTGGCGGAAGTGCCCTCCATATGAATCAGCCCAATCAGGCTTTGCTTGGAGAGACCTCCCGCCTGCCCATGCGCATGACCATGATGGCAGGTGCAAAAATCCCTTTGACCAAAAGAAGATATGGTTCTGATTATGGTGGCAATCGTTTTAAGGAAAAGAGCATCAGCCCATCCGTTTTGTATAAGCGCCAGGGATCATTCCAGCAATTGGATCTGGGAGCCTATGTTACCCTTTCGCCAATAATGGCCGGTATCTGGTACCGTGGTCTGCCTATTGCCAATTTCGAAAAAAATATTTTCAATCAAGATGCCCTGGTTTGGCTCCTTGGTTTCAGGCATAACAACATCAGCATCGGATACAGCTATGACCTCACCATTTCAAATCTGGGAGCCGGAACAGCCGGTTCGCATGAACTTTCTGTATCATACGAATTCGATTCTCCGAAAAAGAGAAAAAAACGGGTCTCTCCAATCCCATGTCCAAAATTTTAAAACATCACCATCAGCCTTTTTTCCACTGAAAAAAAGGCGGACAAAGAGTTTAGTTCTCATAATAGTTTAGGGTAAAAAAGAAAAGGCTACCTTTTTTGAGGGTGGCTTTTTTGCTTTGTGGGAGATATTTTATTTTACAAAACTTATTATACCGAAGGCAGGCAGGTTCCCGAAACCTCCCCAAAACCAACCCGGAGTCCATTTTTCTCTGCAAATCCGCTTATTACAATGCTATCTCCATCCTCCATGAAAGCACGCCGACTGTCATCCTCAAATGTTACCGGCTCCTGACCTCTTTTGGTGATTTCCAGCAGGCAGCCCAAACTATCGGAATCGGGTCCGGAAATGGTTCCGCTCGCAAGCAGATCCCCGACCCGCATCGGGCAACCATTCACGGTATGATGAGCAAGTTGCTGATTCATACTCCAGTACAGGTATTTCTGATTGGTCTTGCAGATTGTTTTACGCTGACCGTTTGAGAGAATCATATCGGCCTGCAACCTGATATCATAGGTCCATCTGGGAGATTGCTTCAGATAAGGCAGAACTTCAGGCGTCAGATTTTCGTTCATTTCGGTCCTGAACGGAGCAAGGGCATCCATGGTCACCACCCAGGGAGAAACGGAAGAACAAAAGTTTTTCCCAAGAAAAGGCCCGAGGGGAACATATTCCCAGGCCTGCAGGTCCCTTGCAGACCAATCGTTAAAAAGCACCATGCCAAAAACATAATCTTCAGCCTCCTGAACGGGTATTTGCTGCCCCATAGCAGTATTCCTGGAAATAATAAAAGCCGTTTCAAGTTCCAGATCAACCTGACGGCTCGGTCCGTAAACCGGTATTTCCGCAGTATGCGCTTTTGTCTGGCCTTTCGGTCTTGAGAAAGGAGTTCCTGAAACCACAATCGATGAACTCCTGCCATGGTAGCCTACAGGAATATGCTTCCAGTTTGGCAGCAGAGGATTTTGAGGATCCCGGAACATTGCGCCTACATTGGCTGCATGGTATTCACTGGAGTAAAAATCGGTATAGTCACCAATCTGAATAGGCAAATGCATAGTGGCCTGCTCTACCGGCACCAAAAACCGATCTGCTTTTTCTTTTTGGGTAATTTGATTCTCCCCTCCTGAAAAAAGTTCCTGAACCCGGTTTCGTAAGGTTCGCCAGCAATCCGGTCCGGCTTCTATCATGGGATTCAGAAACGGACCTACAAATAAATTTTCGTATTTCCACTCCATTTCACCCAAATGCCCGGCTACCCTAAGCTCCTCTATATGAATGATATAATCTCCCAAACGGATGCCCGCCCGAGGTGTAAGTGAAGAGGTAGAAAATATGCCGAACGGCAGATTGAAAATCGAAAAATCTGAATTTTCTGGTATGTCAATAATGGCTTTCATCCAAATAGGTTTTGGTGTGTAGATGGCCGCAAAGATGCGGTTTGATTGATCAAAAAAACCTGAAAAGCCGGATTTCAGGGAAATTCAGTATTTCACCAGCGTATGGTCTATTTCGCCGGCATAAGCCAGAATCCCGCCTCTGAGATTGAATAGATTTTTGAATCCAAACTTTTCTTCAAGATTCAGAATGGCCGTTTTAGACCTCTGCCCACTCCGGCAGTGCAGAACCACTGTTTTGGTTTTGCTGATTTTTTCTGCGTTGGACAGAATGCTTCCCACAGGAATCAGTTCCCCTCCCAAAGTACAAATCTCTGCTTCATAAGGCTCTCTGACGTCAATCAGCTGGAAATCTTCTTTGGTATCGAACATTTGCTTCAACTCCTGAACGGTAACTTCTTTCATGGATGGTCTCGGTATTTTTTGATTTTGGGCGCAATATCTGCAAATATGATACTACCGCAAAAGTTTGTCTTCCTTCATCAGAAAAAAGGTGTTCCGGGTTGGGTATGGCCCATTTCCCTGATCGGCCTGAACCAATGAACTTCTTCTCTGAAAAACCGGTTTCAATATTTTGATTACACTGGAAGACAGGTTCTATTTTTCTATTTTGATTTTCAATATATTAATTATCAGAGCTCCTTTTTTCCAAATCCAAAACACAGTGTGAACGGCTGATTTCGGCGGGGTCATTACTGGCCAGCACTATCAAATGTTCATCCTGCCGGGCGAGCATCCAGTTCCACAATTTTTCCGCCGAAGCCGTATCAAGATTAGAGCCCGGCTCATCCAGAATCCAAACAGGCCTTTTTTGGCCAAAGGCAAGGATAAAACGGGCCTTTTGCCTCATACCGGTCGAAAAATGAAGCAGGGGCTTATCCAACTGGGATTCCAGTCCGAAAAGGGAAATCAGTTCGCTGTAACAAATCTCAAATTCCAATGGGTTGCCGAGTGATATCTGGAAGTCAATCAATTCTTTAAGGCTCAGCTCTTCGGGCAGTTCCTGATATGGAGCCAGGAAAGAAATATACTGATTTACTTCACTGTTTTCCAATACTTTGCCTCCTTGAGAATACTGTACTTCACCGGACCAAGCTTCCATTCCAGTACTCAGTATTTTCAGCAAAGTGCTCTTTCCGGACCCGTTCGAACCACAGATAAGGTTGACCCTGCCCGATTCCATCTGAAAATCTAAATCTCTGAAAATATAAAAATGATGAAACCGCTGGCTTAGCTTCTTAATTTCGCATTTTATTTTCACCATTTATGCAGGATCTGTATTCACGGCTTGGAGCTTCTTCAGACAAAGAGGAGGTTCACAAAGCCATCGAAAATTTGGACAAAGGAATAGCACCGGGCGCCTTTTGCAAAGTCCTTCCTGACATTTTAGGTGGAAGCCCCGAAATGGTCAATGCCATGCATGCCGACGGGGCAGGAACAAAGTCTATTATTGCTTACTTATACTGGAGGGAAACCGGAGACTTAAGCGTCTGGAAATCAATTGCACAGGACTCAATTGTAATGAATCTGGACGATTTGCTCTGCATCGGAGCCGGAGAAAATTTTGTACTGACCTCCACTTTGGGCCGGAATAAAAAACTCATTCCCGGAGAAGTAATAAAGGCCATTATTGAAGGGACAGAGGAAATCTGCAGCGAATTGAGGCAGCAAGGGGTGCCCATTTTTTTCGGAGGCGGAGAAACAGCGGATGTAGGTGATTTGGTCAGAACCATCATTGCAGATTCCAATATTTCTGTGCGGTTTCCAAAAAAAGATCTGGTTGACTGCAGCAGAATAAAACCCGGAAACATCATTCTGGGCCTAAGCTCATCCGGAAAAACAAGCTATGAAACGGCATACAACTCCGGTATTGCCTCAAACGGGATTACCCTTGCAAGGCACACCTTATTGAAACACGATTATGCCGAAAGATTTCCGGAAAGTCTTGATGCAGAACTCATTGGAAAAGGTGGGTATGAAGGGCGCTTTGGTCTTATCGATTCCTTTGGCAATAATTTTGAAAACCTGGGCAAAGCCCTTCTCTCCCCTACCCGCACTTATGCCCCGTTTTTTATGGCATTAAGAAAAGAAATGGACTTCAGGGAACTCGATGGCATCATTCACAATACAGGCGGCGGACATTCTAAGGTGATGAAATTCCTTGGAAATGCGGATGTGGAAAAAAGAATATGCTGGGAGTTGCCAGAACTTTTCGACCTGATTGCCCGGGAAGCCGGAATCGGTGAAAAAGAGTTATTCCAAACCTTTAATTGCGGTGTCCGGATGGAGTTATATACCCAACCATCGAAGGTAGAATGCATCAAAAAAATTGCATCCGAACTAAAAATAGACTGCTACGAAATGGGGGAGGTAAAAGAAGGAACCGGGAAAGTTACTCTTTCAAAAGACGGTCGAAAATGGACATATGCGCATCGTCTTTGATGAGGTAGACATCTTCATCATCCTTTTTCATCAGAAAACGCTCTCTTGCAAATCTTTCCATTGCATCAGGAGTACCGCGAAGTCTCTGACCTTCAGCGATTACGGCATCTATTTTTTTCTGATAATACGAAATCTCAGATTCCATTTCAGCCAGCTTCATTTTATTGGAAACAAGGCTGATCAGATCGTTCCCATCAAAAAAAGTAATCCACATCAGGAACAAAAAACCCGTTCCTATATAAAAATTGGAATACAACAGGCGAAAGAAACCAGTTAGCCTATGCATGAGGCAAATATAAAGGGTAGTTTAGATAATAAAAAAATCCCCTTGGAAAAGGGGATTTTTTCGGGGTGGAGTCGGAGGGATTCGAACCCACGTCCAGACAAGAGTCCACAGAAACCTCTACATGCTTAGCCGGACTTGGAGCGCCAGCGGCTCATTTGGTTTTCCAGGTGATAATCAAATTCCTACCTGGGTCAGAATTTAATCTCGATTGTAACGATGCCCGGATTTCTGATGCCAACCGAAGCACATCAGACGGACACAAGCAGAACTAATCTCCGATTAGGCTGCGAGGGCGTAATTGTTTTCGCCGTCTATGGATGAACTGTTTTTAAAGGAACAGAACAAACCTTGCATGCAATTTAAGCAAACCACCCGCTGTCAAAACCAGTCGACCCCGGATAAATAAAATGGTCGGCAAATATCCGACCATTTTTTGTTTTCAGCAATTTTGGCAGACCTCGCCGCCAAAAAAATTACTTAATCTCTACTTCGGCTCCTGCCTCTTCGAGTGACTTCTTCAAGCCTTCTGCTTCGTCCTTGGCAACACCTTCTTTCAAAGGCTTCGGAGCTGCATCAACCAAATCCTTGGCTTCTTTCAATCCGAGACCAGTGAGGTCTTTAACCAATTTCACAACATTTAGCTTGGAAGCTCCTGCACTCTTCAGAATTACATCAAATGATGTTTTTTCTGCAGCAGCAGGTGCATCTCCACCGGCAGCAGGACCACCGGCAACCATTACAGGAGCGGCGGCAGCAGGCTCAATACCATACTCATCCTTAAGGATGGTAGCCAATTCATTTACTTCCTTTACAGTCAGATTAACCAACTGTTCGGCAAGCTTACTAAGATCAGACATTTTCTTTTTTTTAAATTTTAAAGTTCAACCAAAATTAACGATCAGATAAAGTTTTCAATACTCCGGCGATGGTAGAACCGGAAGATTTCAGACCTGAAACCACATTCTTGATTGGGGACTGAAGCAATCCGATTACTTCTCCAATCAATTCATTTTTAGATTTCAGGGCAATCAATGCATCCAGCTGATTTGCACCGGCAAAGTATGAACTTTCAACAATGGCACCTTTGAAGGCGGGAAGCCCATTGTTATTTTTTGAGAATTCTTTCAACAGACTGGCAGGAGCCTTGGCATCATCAGAAAAAATGATTCCGGTAAAGCCCTTAAGAACAGAAGAATTGAAAGCATCATCGCCCAATTCATTTCTTTCCAAAGCCTTTTCTATTAAAGTATTCTTTACTACTACATATTCAAAACCTTTTTTGAAACACTCCCTTCTGAATTTATCTGTGATTTCCACCGACATGCCTGTGCCATCGGCAAAATAATAACAGATACGAGAAGCAAATTTTCCGCTAAGCTCAGAAATAACCTGTGCTTTTTGTTCCTTATTCATTTTAAATTCCTGGGATAGTGTTTTTGTCAATTTTAATTCCGGGGCCCATCGTCGAAGTCAGAGTGATAGACTTAAAGTAGGTTCCCTTGGATGAAGACGGCTTCAGTTTGCTAATCACTCCGATGATCTCCATAGCATTTTCAGCTAACTTATCAGGAGTGAAAGAAACTTTGCCAATACTGGTATGAATGATTCCGGTTTTATCCACCTTGAAATCAATCTTTCCGGCCTTAACTTCTGTTACAGCTTTCCCCACTTCAGTAGTAACGGTTCCTGACTTCGGATTAGGCATCAGACCTCTGGGACCCAGTACTTTACCTAACCGTCCAACCTTAGCCATAACGCTGGGCATGGTGATGATGACATCAATATCAGTCCAGCCACCTTCAATTTTAGAGATGTAGTCATCGAGACCTACATGGTCTGCTCCGGCCTCTTTGGCTTCAGCTTCCTTGTCCGGGGTACACAGTACGAGAACCCGGACAGTTTTACCAACGCCATGAGGGAGCGCAGCAACTCCACGCACCATCTGATCAGCTTTCCGGGGATCTACACCCAGTCTTACATCAATATCTACCGAAGAATCGAATTTTGTAAAGCTCGACTTCCTGAGCAAATCTGCAGCATCTGATAAAGAATACTCCTTGGTAATGTCTACCAAATCGCGTATTTTCTTTTGATTTTTTGTCAACTTAGCCATTATTAGTTCTCCCAGGGGGTTTTGCCGGTGATAGTGATTCCCATGTTACGAGCCGTTCCGGCGATGATACGCATTGCAGGCTCCACTTCAAATGCATTTAAATCAGGCATTTTGGTTTCTGCAATGGTTTTCACCTGATCCCAGGTGATAGATCCAATCTTTTTCCGGTTTGGCTCTGCCGAACCGGTTTTTTGCTTAACAGCATCAAGGAGAAGCACCGCAGCCGGCGGAGTTTTGGTGACAAAGTCGAATGACTTGTCAGTGTAAACAGTGATAACAACCGGAATCACAACACCTGCTTTGTCTTGTGTTCTGGCGTTAAACTGCTTACAAAACTCCATGATGTTCACACCCTTGGAACCAAGAGCAGGTCCAATCGGCGGCGATGGATTCGCTGCGCCTCCCTTAATCTGGAGCTTTATGTAGGTACTTATTTCCTTAGCCATGGCTAATTTTTAATTGATTGCAATTTTTCAACTTGTGAATAGTTCAGCTCCAGCGGTGTATTCCGTCCGAAAATTTTCACCATCACATTGATTTTTTTCTTCTCGTCAAAAACTTCTTCCACAGTACCAGTAAAGGTATTGAAGGGCCCGTCTATAACTTTTACCACTTCTCCTTTCAGGAAGGTGGTTTCGAACCGAAGAAGAGACTCCTTGGAATCATCCACCCGGCCAAGAATTCTGTTTATCTCACTTTCACGGAGCGGAACAGGGTTTTTCTCAACCGAATTTCTGTTGGACCCAAGAAAACCAATCACTCCGGGTACACTTTTAATGGTATGAAACGCCTCTCCGTTATTCAAATCGGCATTCACAATGATGTATCCGGGGAAAAAGTTTTTATCTCTGACAACCTTTTTTCCATTCCGCATCTCCATAACCTTTTCAGAAGGAATCAAAACCTGAGTAACAACATCCTCAAGTTTCTGACGGACAACTTCGGTTTCAATGTAATTCTTCACCTTCTTCTCCTGCCCCGATACTGCCCGTATTACATACCACTTCAGCTCTGCCACTTCCGAAAAAATTAAAGATTATAGAAAACGCTCATTAAAGATTTAAAACCGAAATCCATAAGGCCAATCAACAGAGCAAAAATCAGCGATGAAACCAAAACCAAAATGGTCTGATTGTTCAGATCGCCACCGGATGGCCAGCTTACTTTTGTTGTCAGTTCCTGATAGGACTGATTGATAAACTCGGTTATTTTCTTCATTGAAAATCAGGTTTTTCGTGCACGGGAGGAAGGACTCGAACCCTCAGCCAACGGTTTTGGAGACCGCTACTCTACCAATTGAGCTACACCCGTTTTTGAAAAGGACTGCAAAATTACAGCTTTTATTTTAATTAGAGAAAAAAAAGTTCCCCCGTCGCCGGGGGAACTTTTAAAACCTAATAAATTTTAGTCAAGAATTTCGGTTACCTGACCAGCACCCACGGTACGGCCTCCTTCGCGAATCGCAAAACGAAGACCTTTCTCCATAGCAACCTTATTGATCAGTTTTACATTGATGGTGATGTTATCGCCGGGCATAACCATCTCCACTCCTGAAGGAAGAGTGATTTCTCCGGTAACATCGGTTGTTCTCATGTAAAACTGTGGGCGATACTTATTAAAGAACGGTGTGTGACGGCCTCCTTCTTCTTTGGAAAGCACATAAACCTCGGCTTTGAATTCAGAGTGAGGGGTAACAGAACCTGGCTTGCAGATTACCATTCCACGACGGATCTGATCTTTGTCGATACCACGAAGAAGCAGACCCACATTGTCTCCGGCCTCACCTCTATCAAGGATTTTCCTGAACATCTCAACACCTGTTACAGTAGACTTGAGGTTTTCAGCACCCATACCGAGAATATCTACTGCCTCGCCACTGTTGATGATACCTCTTTCGATACGGCCGGTTGCCACGGTACCACGACCGGTGATGGAAAACACATCTTCTACAGGCATAAGGAAAGGCTGATCAGTCAACCGCGGAGGAATCGGAATCCAGGAATCAACGGCATCCATAAGCTTTTCGATGGTAGCAACCCATTTCGGATCGTCATTCAAACCACCAAGAGCAGAGCCCTGGATTACAGGGATGTTGTCGCCATCGAATTCATAGAAACTAAGAAGCTCCCTGATTTCCATTTCCACGAGCTCAAGAAGCTCAGGATCGTCAACCATATCCACTTTGTTCATGAAAACTACCAGCTGAGGTACACCTACCTGACGAGCGAGCAGAATGTGCTCACGGGTCTGGGGCATGGGACCATCAGTAGCTGCAACCACAAGTATTGCACCGTCCATCTGCGCAGCACCAGTAACCATGTTTTTCACATAGTCAGCGTGACCGGGGCAGTCAACATGGGCGTAGTGCCTGTTCTTGGTTTGATACTCCACATGTGAAGTATTGATGGTAATCCCTCTTTCTTTTTCTTCAGGCGCATTGTCGATTGAAGAAAAATCACGAATCTGTACAGATGGATCGTTTTTAGCCAATACTTTGGTGATTGCCGCCGTCAAGGTGGTCTTACCATGATCTACGTGACCGATAGTACCTATGTTTACGTGAGGTTTGGACCGGTCAAAATTCTCCTTTGCCATTTTTGAAAACTATTCTAGTTGATTGAAATTCGAGATAATTGTTTTGGAGCCTTTGAGCAGGATTGAACTGCCGACCTCTTCCTTACCAAGGAAGTGCTCTACCACTGAGCTACAAAGGCTTTCAATTGAGCGGGAGACGAGGCTCGAACTCGCCACCTATAGCTTGGAAGGCTATCGCTCTACCAAATGAGCTACTCCCGCTTTATTGAGTGGGGCGTGATGGATTCGAACCACCGAAGACATAAGTCAGCAGATTTACAGTCTGCCCCATTTGGCCACTCTGGTAACGCCCCAAAAAGGACGGCAAAAATAGTAAAAAATCCATTCAACACAGCAGAATGCAAAAAGATTGCGCCCAAGCTGTATATTTGAACTCCAAAATAAAATGGAAAATTTGTCCAATCAACTGATTTTCAACAATCAACAAATCGAAAAAATTTTATTTCGACTTGCTGCACAAATTTTCGAATTGGCTAATTTTAACCCAAATCTTAAAATTCTGGCCATTCAGCCCCGTGGTTTATTGATTGCCGGGGCAATTCTGGAAATCCTGAAAACCAAGTTTAATCTGGACTTGCCGCTCGGAACCATTGATCCCAGTTTCCATCGGGACGATCTGAACAAGGCCAACCGATTGATAATTCCTTCAGAAAGTTCGGTTCCATTTGAAGTGGAAAACCAACCTATCCTTCTTATTGATGATGTAATCTACACAGGCCGCACAACCCGGGCTGCCATGGAGGCACTTCTGGAAATCGGAAGACCAAAATGGATAAAACTACTGGTTTTGATAAACAGATATCTGGAAAGAGAAATTCCGATTTCGGTAGATTTTGAAGGATTCCGGCTGGATTCCGGTCCGGGAGAAGTGGTGAGAGTAAGGAGTAACAACGAACAAAAAATCGAAGTCAGAATAAGCCATGGATAATCTTTTGGTACCGGATTTCAAACCAAACAAACTCATCAGTATCGACGATCTGGACCAACAGGATATCGAAACCCTGTATCAGACAACCAGAGAGTTTCTGAAAATTCTCCAGAGGCCTTTCAAAAAAGTACCGGCCCTGAAGGAAACAACCGTGGCCAATCTGTTTTTCGAAGACTCCACACGGACCCGGCTTTCATTTGAGCTGGCCCAAAAAAGACTTTCTGCAGATGTTGTGAACTTTTCTTCATCCGGCAGTTCTTTGAAAAAAGGAGAATCACTTCTGGATACCGTCCAAAATCTGCTTCAGATGAAAATTGATGTGATTGTTGTTCGGCATAAAATTTCAGGAACAGCCAGATTCATTTATGATAGAACCGGGATTCCGGTTGTCAATGCAGGTGACGGAACAAATGAACATCCCACTCAAGCCATTCTCGATTTGTTTACACTCTGGGAATCGGGTTTGAAAACAGAAGAAATAAAAATCAGGCTGAATGGCGATATCCTGCACAGCCGCGTAGCAGGATCTTCTCTGAAATTATGGGAAAAGATGGGTATTGAATATGAGATTCAGGGGCCCAATACCGTAATGAGAAAACATCTGCCCACCCGGTCCTGTGTTTTCAATCATGCAAAACCGTTTTCAGTAGATTACCATCTCAGAATACAAAAGGAAAGACAGGACAAAGAACTGATTCCAAGTCTGGAAGAATACAACCAATTCTTCGGTCTCAATGCAGATAAAAAATCAGATGCAGCTTTTATTATGCATCCCGGCCCGGTAAATCGTGGAGTGGAACTGGATTCAGACTGGGCAGATTCGGAAAAATCACTTATTCTCAAACAAGTGGAAATCGGGGTTGCTCTTCGGATGGCCCTAATCTATTTTCTGGGGCAAAAAAAAGGGGGATAGACTCCCCCGTTTTTCTAAATTCATTCAGGCAACTATCAATAGTCCCAAACTTCGTTTTCTTTTGCTACCAGATCATACTCGTATTTCTGGGAAGCAATGAGAATAGCTTTGTCAGAAGTATTGTACTCCGGCATGTCCTCAATCATAGCGTCTTTGGGATTGGAAATTTTGATAATCCTTGAACAAAACAATCGGAGGTCCATGGCATCGGCAACTTTCTTGTCTTCAGCACGATTCTGAAAATTATACCACCTTGCCGTAGGCATATTTTTGAAAACCTGGACCAAATCTTTGTACCGAAAAGAAGCTACTTCTGTTTCTGTTCCTTTGATGGTGTTGAACTCAGCAGGAATAAAAAGCGTAACTGTCTGAATGTCATAGTAAAACCTGGACCTCTGCTTATCAAAGAGCAGGTTTTCACGAAACTTCAATACATACAGATTCTGTGGCAGAAAGGGCAAACCACTACCGGGAATGGGATTTCCGTCGGCATCCATCTGCAAACTGCTAGGATCCACTACTTTCTCCTTGAACTCCTCTAATGTGATGGGTTTGGTAAGCGAATCTTTGGCATATGCAATAAGTCTGCCGGCATTGACCTCATCCACTATGGCCCTGGTTATCTGATTCTCTTTGGCAAAAAGAGGCTGATTGCACTTTTCTCTTAGGTCAAGTACACGCCAAACCTGCATCTTGTACATAATATCAGACACATGTACCTTCCGGACAGACAAGGGATCATAACCGGAAGAAATAACCAGAGAATCATCTCTTCGGATACTATCCATTGCCCTCGCAAAAGGATTTACCGGCACTTCGGGAACTACCGGTGCAGGGGTTGATTCCTGAATCGGAACAGGATCTGCAGTTGCTTTTTTTCCTTTTTTACGCTTTCCTTGCTGAGCCATGCTTGCTGCTCCGAGTAAGCATAGCAAAAGGAAGAAGCTTAATTTGAGTTTCATAACACCTTTGATATAGTTTTAAAAAAAGGCTGCTTGTCAAATATCAGTTAACCGGAATTGTGATAACAGATGAAGCGGCATTGATGGGCACATCTTCGGAATCATCCTTGAAATTTAACCTTCTGGCTTTTTTGATAACAATTATAATCCTGTCACCCGACTGCGCCTGACTTCTGATAGAAGAAAGATTGACATTGTCTGAGCGGATAGGCAGTGTACTGATTTCACGCTTACCTCGGGCCAGGGTAACTTCACCTTCGGTGATATTGTACCTTGCTTCTTTGGGAAGAGCCGCAGCAAACGCAGGATCAGGTTCGGCCAAAACCTGAATAGATGCAGGTCCGGGAGCTGGTACACCCCTTTTCTGGTCTACATAATTGCCGCCAATCTTGGCAACTATAGATGGCCGTGGAACACCCCGGACAGGAAAATCCTTGGCTCCTATGGCAGATCCATCACTGCTTACCGAAAGTACGACCTTGGCATCGGGACCTTTAATACTTGGGATGAGAATAATAGCGCCTTTTTCCTTTCCGGGGATGATGTTGGCACCTTTTGCGGAGAAACTGGGCTTATAGTTGGCACCCAAAGCTGGTACCTGCACATTGAGATCGTTACCGCAATTGTAATAGAGCGCAGAAACAGAAGCGGATTTTACATCAATAACAGGTTTGGCTACAATATACTCACCTTTAACTTTAAAAGTAGTGTCTCCGTCACCGGTGGGTTTGGCAACCGAAATAGAACCTTCCCAGTTTTGCTTGGCATTTCCTTCAGCATCATAATTTGTGGCAGAAGCTTTGAACTTGATGATACCAACACCATTTTCTACCTTGACTGTATTTCCCCTGAACTTCATGGTTGGAGTAACATCCAGTTTGGCGGAAAGAAACATCTTGGCTTCATAGTCAGTACCCGCTGCAACAGTAGATGAAAGTGCACTGTAGCTGGCCTCAAAACCACCCACTTTAAAGTCTTTTGCACCCACTTTGGTTTGAAGCACATTGAGCACCTCAGCTTCATAAGCCGTGATTTTGCTTTGCTTGTCAGAAAGAACTGCAAGAGCTGCAATCATAGGTGTATGACCAAAGTTCAACTCAGCGAAGTCTTTATTCTTCTGCTCCGGATCATTCTTGGTGAGAGGATCTTCTTTACCATCCTGAGCGAGGGGAGGGAAACTGGTTGCGGCAACCCTGTTCAATTCGTCAATGAACTTATTCAGGCGCTCCTTCAAACCATAGGCCTTACCCTTTTTCCCGGTAGAAGGATCTCCCACCATCAGATTGGCCGTAATGTCTTCATCTTTCATTCCGACATACTGACCTTTTTCATCTTTCCCGCCAGTTTTGGTAATTATCTCCTGCTTGTAGCCGTCAATTTCACCAATCATTTCACGGGACATTTTCTTTATCCTTTCGGCATCTTCCAAAACCGGTTTGTATTTGGGGGCCTTGTCTACTGCCGCCTGAATCGCTGAAAGCTTGGCATCATTTGCAGAATTGGAATTTTTCGTCGCCAGTTCCAGACTGGAGTTGAGGAACGAAAATTTCTGAAGGATAGCCGAACTTACCTGTAGCGCCAGAAGTGCAAGAAGCACCAGGTACATCAAACCAATCAGTTTTTGCCGCGGGGTCTCTTTACCACCTGCCATTTCTTATTCGATTTTTTCGTTTGAAAAATAATTGTCAGATTAAATTAGCTTTTCATAGCCGTGAGCATGTTGCCGTAAACCTTATTCAGAGTTGTCAGATTTCCAGTAAGTTTGGAAAGCTCAACTTTGAATGCTTCGGTATCCTTGCTTGCATCTGCCATATTGGCCATGGCACTAGACAAATTATTGTAGAATTTGTTCATGGCCTTCAGGTGGTTATTGGCATCCTGAAGTTCCATTTCATATACAGCATTCAAAGAACCAAGGTTCTTTGTAATGGCCTGTACTTGAGCATGATATTGCTTGGCATCATTGGCAGCATTTGACATCTCAGACATGGCACTTACAGTGGATGCATAAGACTTATTCATTTCGGTGAGAGTCTTAGAAGCACTCGATACATTGGCAGCATACTCTTTGGTAGCTACAGATGCACTGGTAATGTCTGACATTTTGGAAACAGATTCCGCAAGACCGGTAAATCCTTTTCCAAGTCTGTCAATCATATTCTGATCAATTTTGGCAGAAGCCAACATTTGGTCCAAACCAGCAGCCCCCGGTCCGGATTGTGCTGTTTTGGCCACGCCAGACTTTTGCATCTTTGCCCATACTTCGTCGTCAAGTTCAGGATAAACTCTTTCCCAGGCCGGATCATGAGGCTGGGGAGCGAAAGCGAACAACAAGAACAACAAAGCTTCAGTTCCCAAACCGGCAATCAGCATGGGACCAGCACCATTCCAGTGCATGATTTTGAAAAGGGCGCCCAGAATTACTACTGAAGCACCAACACCTGTAATAATAGGAGCAATTTTACCATAAAACTTCTCCTGAAAGCCACCTTTTTTTGCGCTCATTTTGTGTGTGTGAAATTAAATTGTGTTAAAAAAAATTGTTGAAGGATTAGAATTCATTTCCGGCTGAACGGCCCAGATAGGTAACCACACATCTGAAACCGACAAAAGATTTTGCTGTATCCTCGTATTCGAAATTACGGGTACCATTCTGAAGATAATAACTGATGTCTTTCCAGGAACCTCCCCGAACTACTTTTCTTGGCTCAGCCGCATCGAAATAGGTAGGGTTCAAATCCCATACTACAGGAACTGAAGCTTCGAAGAAAGCATCTTCGCACCACTCCGACACATTTCCGGACATATCATAGAGTCCGTAATCATTGGAGAAATATTGTCCGATAGGGGATGTGTAGGAAAAGCCATCATCATAATAGTTGCCGCGGCCCGGCTTGAAGTTGGCCAGCATACAACCTTTCATGTTCCGAACATAAGGACCGCCCCAGGGGTATGGAGCAAGATCCCGTCCGCCTCTGGCTGCATATTCCCACTCTGCCTCAGAAGGAAGACGGAAATTTGGCATAATGGGCAGACCGGCATCGGTCCTGGCCTTATTCAGGTATCCGGTTCTCCACTTGCAAAACAACTTTGCAGCTTTCCAGGTAACACCAACCAAGGGGTATTCATCGAATGCAGGATGGATCCAGTAGTATTCCATCATCGGGTCTCCCATGTGATGCGAAAAGTCTCTTACCCAAACTGTAGTATCGGGATAATACTTCCTTTCGGCAAGCATTTTCTGAAATTCTTCGCTCAGTGTGCCAAGGCCGACTGTATCATCCGTCTGAATTGCCTCTACAAACTGTCGGTATTCGTTGTTGGTGATTTCAGTATCATCCATATAAAATCCTCCGATGGTAACCTGCTTATTATAATTAATATGCGAAGCAGCTACATCTTCATCAGACTGACCCATATGAAATGTACCGGAGGGAACAGTTGTCATACCGAAAGGAACGGTTTGAATCCAGCCGTCTCGGTTTCCAACCCCGATCAATTCTCCCTGAATGTCCTTTTGCCCAAGACCACAGGAGTTTAAAAAAAGCAATCCTGTAATACCAAGCACAGGACTCATAGTCCATGCAGTTTTAAACATATTCATAAACACCTTTTAAAAATGAAACGAACTTGTCGTTTGATTATTCAGATACACAAAAGTAAAACCAAAAACAAAAAAATTATTATGCGTAATGCTTGGGAAATAACACTGTAAGATTTGAAGTAACTTTATTATTTTCTGTAGCGCGGAGTTCTGATGATGGGTTTAGGTCCGCGCATGGCAATGGGCTGGAAATAAGAAACCATAATTTCGTGAGATGTTGGCCTTTTTGCTTCCGTAGCAGGCACAGTGTAGTCCAGAGAATAGGTAAGTCTGAACTTATTTTCCAGAAGTGTTAAGCCCAAAAGAACAGAAACTGCATCCTGCTCCCTGTAAGCAAGACCGGCAAGAAACTGATTGTTGATTTTAGCTAAAGCAGAAGCTTCCCACTGAAAAACCTTGGAATCGTATTTCAGATTGGCACTTGGAGTAAGCACAATATCTGGAGAAAGGTCAAAATTATACCCCCCCATCACATAGTAATGACGGTTCAGCGTGCTCTTGGCTCCTGAAAAATCAAACTTAGGCTCGGCCAAATGAGTAGAGCTTATACCAGCAAACAATTTGTCCGATGTATAATGCAGACCAAATCCAAAATCCGGAGCCATCTGACCACTGGAATTTTTCAATGCCAAGTATTCAGGATCAGTCGGATCATTTACTTTAAGGGCATCACCATTGATAGAGCGGCTGTGAATCCCGAGACGAATCCCAGCAGCAAGTTTGCCGGGGCCAACTTTAAACTGATAAGCTCCGTTTACCGAGGCCTGAATATCCTGATAGGGACCAACCTGATCCGAATTGATTACCATACCAACGCCGGTATTTGCTGACAGGATGGGCAAAGAACCGGTAAATAAAATATTGCGTGGGGCACCACCCGAACCGAATGAGTTCTGATATCCTGCCCATTGTTCTCTGAACAAAAGTCCACCGCGAAAACCTTGTTCCATTCCGGCGGCGGCAGGATTGAAGTACATCTGGTTGAACATGTACTGGGTAAAATGCGCATCCTGCTGGGCAAATAGATTTGATGAACAGAAAATGCCGGCAGTCAGCAGGGCTAGGATTAGATTCTTTGTCATGTTAGTTGAAACGAAAACAGGGCTCAATTTTATGGGAAATTTCCAAATTGAAAAAATATTATTCTTTGGAACCCTTTATACACACTTTAATATATTCCTCCAGGGCGGCTGTCATAGAAGGAACATTGGGAAGGGGAGCCTGAATGTCGAGGATGAGATTGGCATCCTTTACAGCCTTGGCTGTAGTGGGTCCGAAGGCGGCAATTCTTGTTTCATTCTGCTGAAAATCAGGGAAGTTATGAAACAAAGATTCTATACCCGAAGGGCTAAAGAAAGCCAGAATATCGTACTTGATATTTTTCAGATCAGACAAATCGCTTGAAACCGTATTGTAAAAAGTGGCCTCTGTAAATTTGTAATTATTTTTTCTCAAAAAATCCGGGAAGTCACCGATCCGGATGTCACTGCAAGGAAAAAGGTAAGAATCTTCCTTGTGTTTCTTCACCTGGTCGGCAAGGTCCATGGCCGTTTTCTGACCTACAAAAACTTTCCGCTTCCGGATTTGAATATATTTCTGCAGGTAGTTGGCAGTAGATTCTGTTACGCAGAAATACTTCATGTCTATAGGAATGTCGAGCTTGAGTTCGCCTGCAATCCGAAAGAAGTTATCGACAGCGTTTTTGCTGGTAAAAATAACTGCATTGTGGTCCAGAATATTGATTTTCTGGCGTCTGAAATCCTTAAGTGAAACGCCCTGCACTTCGATAAAAGGCCGGAAGTCAATCTTGATTTTGTACTTTTTTGCCAAAACAAAATAGGGGGAATCCTCATCGGCGGGTTTTGGCTGCGTTACAAGTATGGAGGATACTTTTTTTAATCGTGAGGTGGTTAACTCCTTGTTTGCGGTTTCGCTCATAGAAATCTAAAAAAATCCTTGGGTAGGCCCTTGGTTAAAAAAAAGAAGGCAGTCAGATTCAAAGCGCAAATATAAAAAAGTGAAATGGGTATGCGAAACCGAAAAGCCCGAATGAATACATTGAAAAAAAAGAACGACCTGAAAATCAGATATAAAGCAGCCAAAGAAAGAATAAATATTTCTTTGGAAATAATCTTCTCAAGTCCTGCACCAAATGCCGAAAAGTTCCATATCAGAACCAGAAGCGACAGATAAAACAGAACCTTTAAGTCGGAAAAGATAAGGGGAAAAATCTTCCCTGAAAAGTCAAGGATAAAGAAAAGAAGGCAGGAAACCAATATTGGAAACCCGAGCAAAATAAAGGCAGACCTGATTTCGCTGATTTGCTGCCAGAAACCATGGATGCCGGCGTAATTGGTCTTTAAAAGGTCGGCAGTAGAAAGGAAAATGACCAGAATGCAAAAAAGAATGGGGACAAATCCGATTCGCTGAAAGTTGAAATCAATTTCGTAGTTGTTTTTCAGACTGAGAAAATATTTGGTAAAAGCACCATAAAATCGATTCCGGAATATGATAAGGGCAAAAATGGCTGCAAGCGAAAAATAAGGAACCCCGGTGGATTGGCTTGCGGATGCCATCGGACCCTCTTCTTCCCGTATCGGATTTACTTCGACGAGGGCTCCCTGAAAAAATTTGATTCCTGCCGATTCAGCACCCACAGACTCTTGCCCCTGAAAGAATACTCTGGCCCCGGACGAAAACCCTTTATCAGAACCAACCGGATAAAACAGGCTCAGGGGAAGATAAACCTGTTCCGGTGCAGCGTTATCTTTTTGATTTTGCAGAGCCAAAGATTTCCAGAGTTACAAAGAATATGGCGAAATAAATAAGGAAAAAGACGAGCAGGAAATTATCGCCTT
Source organism: Catalimonadaceae bacterium (assembly GCA_044359055.1). Taxonomy (GTDB): domain Bacteria; phylum Bacteroidota; class Bacteroidia; order Cytophagales; family Flexibacteraceae; genus CAMDMI01. The sequence continues at coordinate 5,735 of JBIKMV010000008.1, read as the reverse complement.
TTTCGGAAAGCAGAAAAGCCGCTAAGATGGTAGCAAGATTTAAAAAGGCCAGAAAAAGAACAGTCTGAACCTGACTAAAACCCATTCGGATGAGGATGTGGTGAACATGGTTTTTATCCGGCATGAAGGGTGATTTGCCATTCAGGATACGCTTGGCAAACACCCTGGCGGTATCAAAAACCGGGATAATCAATATGGCTACAGCGATGGAAGGAGCAGACTCTACCACTTTCATCTGCACAAATTCGATGGCCATCACCGCGATGATCATTCCGCAGACCAGAGAGCCGGTATCTCCCATAAATATGATGGCTTTCCGAAAATTGTACCGGAGGAATCCAAGCGTACTGCCCATGAGACAAAATGCCACAAGAGCAAACGGCATGTATTTGGGTCCGCCAAATTTTAGAAAAAAGAAACCAAAAGCTGAAGTACAAATCAAAATCAGGGTGCCTGCAAGGCCATCCAATCCGTCTATAAGGTTAAAGGCATTGATGAGACCTACAATTACCAGAAAAGTGAAGGCATAAGCAAAACGGTCATCTATCTGATTTATTCCCAGAAAGCCCTGAAAATCATTGATTTTGATATCGCCCAGAAACATCACAATCCCAGTAGCCAGAATTTGTACAAAGAACTTTTTGAAGGCCGAAACAGAACTGATATCATCCTTTAACCCTATAAAAAAGAGAATAAGGGTGGCAGCAAGTAGTTCCTGAATCTGGGGGGTAACCTTCCCGAAGATGGTGACGGCAGATACAAAGCCGGCAAAAATGGCCATACCTCCGAGGCGGGGGGTCAGATTTGTGTGAACAGCCCTGAAGTTAGGTTCATCCAGCAGGTTTTTGAGATGGGCCACATAGATGATAGACGGAATGGCAAAAACAGAAATGACGAATGCCCAGACAAAGGACAAAACAATATCAATCTCAACGATTGGCTGCATCAGAAAAAATATTGTGCAAAAGTAGATTAAAAGCGGGCATAATATCCAAAATGAATTTTAGTGGTTTGAAAATCAAGGGGTATGTCTTTTGTCATTCCTGCAGCGAAGGAAATGCGGACCTGATTGCTTCCGATATCGATTTCAGAGGCCAATCCGAATCCCAAGGCCCATTCGGCATTTGAAATAATGTCGTTTCCGAGCCGGGGCTGGTACACAAAGAAATCCGAAAAAACACCCAAAAGGAGGTTTTGATCCACCAGAAATTGTGGCTGAACCGATAACAGGGCATGCCTCGATGTATAAAAAAAGTTTTCATTGAACCCTCTTACAGAGTTGTTTCCGCCTATCCGGTACTGGTCCTGCAAGGTCAGCTGTTCTGAAAAAAGAGTTTGTATGAGGCCAGAGGTCTGAAGAGCAACCCGCCGGTAAGAAAAACGTACCGGATATTTCCATGAAATAGAAGCCTCCAACTGAGGAAAAGCTTTTTCCTGCTCACCTGAGCGCTTCAGGAATTTCAAAACAGGAAAAACCGAAAACGAAAATTGCCTTTTCAACAAATCAATTCCATTTGCAATGGGGTACAACTTTTGCACGGTAAAAGAAACCGATTGGGTTTTCAGTTCAACTTTTGAAGTATTTCTTAAATCTTCAAGTCCGGAAGAAAATACCGATTTATAGCCAAACAAAAACTTCCATCCGGCACCTGGGGCGCTGGAAATTCGGGCTTCTGCTTTTCGCCTATTGATTACCGAATCCTGCCTAAAAAGGTCAAAGCTACCCTCCATACCCAAACCATTGTAGTTTAAATAAGGGACGGCAAGGTTTAGTTCAGCCATCTGCGATTGAGGTGCAAAGCGATTCCATTTCAGGTTGAAGGCAATGCCCCTGTTGAAGAGATTCACAAAACCGGCATCTACATTTCCAGTGATAATGGTACCACCCTGATTGTCGGATTGCGGCAGAATACCTAGGATTCCTGTAAAATAATTGGCCCGCCTTTTTTCCAGAAAGATATGGACGATGGCCTGATTGCCAAAAAAGCGGAGTTCGGGCTCTTTCAGCATTCCTGCAAATCCGAGCTGACGGACAAGACCGGGAATGAGCTGATAGCGGCGGTATGAAAAAGGCAAGTCTTTTTTAATATGCAAGGCCTTTGCCACAAGCAAAGAAGAAATGCCGGTATCGCCCTGAATTATCAGGTTGCCCTGCAAAACCAAAGGCCCATCATCCAGATTTGCCACGAGCAATGCTGATTTTTTTTCGGGATATAATAAGGTATCGAAATGGAGTTGCGCAAAGGGAAACCCGGAATTGGCTTTGTCATCCAACTGTTTCCGGGCAAAACGAAATAAATTTTCACCGCTTTGAAATGATTTTTCAATCACAGAATTGGAAGCCGACAATCTCAAATTCCATTTAGAAACAAAAGATACAGAGCCGGATTGCGCTTTTTGCCCCTTTGCCAAAGTGCAAAAAAACCACAGGCTGACGGCAAATGCCATGCGGATAAACCATTTCAACTGTATTACTTTTGCCAAGCAGAAGCAGTAAAGGGAATGTCCCAAAATACCATTAAACAAAGCAACACTTTTAAATCGGAACCAGAAACCCGGGAACCAAAACGCAAATTTGCTCCAAAGTTACCTTTCGGACGCAAGTTTTCACTTGTAACAGGTCTCATGTCGGTGAGCCTGTCCGTTTTTCTGATGATTGCCCTGATTTCCTACATTTTTACCGGTTCGGCAGACCAAAGCGTGATTGAAGCCAACAACGGGCTGGGCCTGCGGGAATCGGGAAAAGAAACCGAAAACTGGGCCGGCTTTCTGGGCGCATGGTGCGCCGATTTTCTGATATTCAAAGGTCTGGGTTATTCTATGCTGCTGGTACCTTTCTGGCTGATGGATTTTGGATATCAGATGATTTTCAGAAAAAAACTGATTCTCATTCCCAATCTGAACTGGAAGATTTTCGGACTTCTGGTATGGTTTTCCACCTTTTTCGGGGTGATTTCCCGGACATTCGGTGCCGAAGGTTTTATGGGGTCTTTTTCAGGTGGTGTAGGGTACGAACTTGCTTCCTTTCTTAGTGAAATGGTGGGCATGGGATCCTGGATGGTGGTTTTGCTTGCCGGATTTGTGATGGCCGTTTTTGCATTCCGCTTCGATCCCGAAAACATACAGGGTATTTTCAGGAAAGGCAATCAGGATAAGAAAAGGAAGAAAGAAACGAGCCTGGTCGGGCCGGAAACCGAAGAAAACCCGGATTCAGATTCTCAAGAAAGTCAACAGGAGGATCGGGAGGAGGACAATGAAAGTGCAGAAGATGACCTTCAGGAGAAAGATGCTCAGGAGGAAACCGAAGAAGAAAAGCGCCTTCAGGATGCCGAAACCGATAAAATTGTGATTTCGGGACAGGGTGATATCCAGATTGAAGTCGGAGCCGGGGACAAAGACAAGGAAATAACAGATATCTCTTTGTATGAAAATGCCATGACTGCGGAACAGCTGCAGGAAAAATTCGGCAAATTCGACCCCACCCTGGATTTGTCCGGATATAAATTTCCGCCCCTCGATATTCTACAACAACACGGCAATCAGGATGTGGAAATCAATACCGAAGAAATTGAGTTCAACAAAAACAAAATTATTGAGACACTACTTAACTATAATATCACAATTTCCAGCATCAAGGCTACAGTAGGCCCAACTGTAACCCTGTTTGAAATTGTTCCCGATGCCGGAATACGGATTGCCAAAATAAAAAGCCTTGAAGACGACATTGCCATGAGTCTGGAGGCGCTTAAAATCAGAATTATTGCCCCAATTCCAGGCAAAGGCACCATTGGTATAGAAGTACCCACCAAGAACCGCCTTACTGTGTCTATCCGCTCGGTAATGGCCACCGAAAAATTCCTGAAAACAGACATGGAGCTGCCCATCGTACTCGGAAAAACCATTTCGAACGAGGTATATGTAGCAGATCTGGCCAAAATGCCCCACCTGCTCATGGCGGGTGCAACAGGACAAGGAAAGTCAGTGGGAATCAATGTATTGCTTTCCTCCCTTCTGTACAGAAAACATCCATCGCAGCTGAAACTGGTACTGGTGGACCCCAAAAAGGTAGAACTTGCTTTATATTCCAAGCTGGAGCGCCATTTTCTTGCGGCCCTGCCCGATGCGGACGAATGCATCATCACAGATACGAAAAAGGTAGTAAAAACACTGAATTCCCTGTGTATCGAAATGGATTCCCGGTACGACCTTCTGAAGGATGCTTCCTGTCGAAATATTAAGGAGTACAACCAAAAGTTTATTGACCGGCGGCTCAATCCGGAAAACGGCCACCGCTTTCTGCCCTTCATCGTGCTGGTAATAGACGAGCTTGCCGACCTGATGATGACAGCAGGCAAGGAAGTGGAAACACCGATTGCCCGTCTTGCGCAGCTTGCCAGAGCCATTGGCATTCATTTGATTGTAGCCACCCAAAGGCCGTCTGTAAATGTGATTACGGGTATCATTAAGGCCAATTTCCCGGCCCGTCTTTCTTTTAAAGTTACTTCAAAAATCGACTCCCGGACCATTCTGGACCAGGGAGGTGCAGACCAGCTGGTTTCAGGTGGAGATATGCTTCTGTCCCTTGGAAGCGACATTACCCGGATTCAATGTCCTTATATTTCTACCGCTGAGGTGGAATCTATTTGTGATTATATTGGTGCTCAGCGGGGTTATGAGCTTGCATACCTTCTGCCTGAAGCCCCGGGTGATGACAGCCCCGGATCTGTCAGTATGAACGCAAGTGACCTTGATCCTCTTCTGGAGGAGGCCGCCAGATTGATTGTGGCACATCAGCAGGGAAGCACCTCATTGATTCAGAGGAAAATGAGCCTTGGATACAACCGTGCCGGCCGTCTGATAGATCAGATGCATGCGCTGGGTATCGTGGGTCCGTTTGAGGGCAGCAAAGCCCGGCAGGTGTTGGTGGATGAATTTGGCCTTGAATCGATTCTTGAAGGCATGAAATGATAGCCCTCCCCTATTTGATTGCCGCCTTACTTTTCTTTCCTCCATTTCAGGAAAGGCAAGATCCTATGGCGGCCGATATTTTGAAGGCAGTAAGTAAAAATTACAAAAAAATGCCCGGATTTTCAGCCGTGTTTTCCCATGAATCGGAAGACAATGCGGGAAAGACAAAAGGCCTGGTAAAAGGAGAAATCAAAGTTTCGGGAAGCAAATATGTGCTCATGACCGGCAATACCACCCTGATATGCGATGGAAAAGTGGTCTGGAACATAGACAAAAAAATAAAGGAGGTGAGCATTTCGGATTATGAACCGGACCCTGAAGACATCACACCCGAAAAAATATATCAGTTCTATGAAAAGGGGTTTAAGTACATTTTCATGGGCGAAATGAAAGTTAAGGGAACTATATGGCAAACCATTGATCTGGAACCGCAAAACAGATTGAAGGAGATTTCAAAAATCCGGCTTTTTGTTGACAAGCAAACCCGGCACATTACCAGATGGATTCTTTTTGAGCGTGGAACCAACGACCGGGAGGTTTTTGATATTATAAGCTTTACAGCTCTGAAAAAGGTGCAGTCTTCGGATTTCAGATTCAACAAAAGCAAATATTCCGGCTATAAAATTGTAGACCTCAGGTAGACGCCCCGGCCCTTTTCAAAAGGATTTATCTTCCGGGTTTTGGAAAAATTAATTCAGGAAAAATCAAAAATTCAAACTTTTTCATTGTCCAAATCCGGAGGCTCTTATTTTTGCCACATCATAAAG
>JBIKMV010000123.1:0-8617 GCA_044359055.1 Catalimonadaceae bacterium | reverse complement strand
GTTTTGCGCATTATATTTGTCAAGTTTTCTAAATATCAAAAAAATGAAAAAATCATTCACACTATTCGTCGGGTTTCTTTGCTTTATTTTTCAAACTCAAACAGGTTATTCACAGCTGACTTTTTGGAATACTTTGGAATTGTATTATCCATTTGATGGAGATGCCTTGGATTATTCTGGAAATGAATTACATGGTAATGCCACAGCAACATCCTCTGATACAGGAGTTTTTGGAACCCCAAACAGTTGTTTTTATTTTAATGGGTCAAATTCAAAAGTCGTTAGGCCCATTCTGAATTTACCTGATTCAAGTACATTTTCTGCATGGTACTACTCCGAAGCTGATTCACAAGCCGCACCTTTAATTTATAATGGCCATACGGCCTATAGTGGATTTGGCGTTTTTGTGAAAAAACCATTTGGCAATTTTGGAAGCGGGTATTTAGGAAAAACTTTGGTGCTTCACCAAGGTGGTGTATCTGAAAGCTATTTTAATAATCAATACGAACTTCCTACCAATCAATGGCTTCATCTGGCTTTGGTAAGAAGAGGAGGCATTTTGGAGTTATATATCAATGGAGTTTTTCAATCCTCTGCACCACTTTTGGCCACTACTTTTTTTGGCGAGTTTAGTATAGGTGCTTCTACCGACCATGTTACGGTGGGATATCCTGCTTTTAAGGGAAAAGTGGACGAGGTAATGGTATTCAGCTCTGCCCTTTCTGCGCAAAATGTCTTCAAAGTTTTCCAATCTAACCTGACCTCTACAGACCCGATTTTGGCAAAAGCACCAATTAAACTATTTCCAAATCCCAGCGAAGGAAGGCAAATACAGATGCTATCCAATGGGGATTTGATAAAATCAGTAAAGGTTTTTGATTCTCAGGGAAGAATTATCGAAACCCTTCAGAATATGGAAGAAGGAAGTTTAAAAGCCATTACCTTAAATTTTGAAGGTTGTTCTGAGGGCCTTTATTTTATTCAGTCAGAAATTGGTGGGAAACTAATTTCACAAAAACTCATTTTGAAATAGAAAAGTGGATGGCAGACCAATTATTATCAACAGATGAGGCCATTAAATTAAGTGCATATTTCAAAAACCGGGGAATAGATCCGGATTACTACAATTCATTTCAACTTCCAGCCTATTTAATTCCAGAACTCCCTAAAAGCAAAACGGCAGCCATACTGGATATTGGTTGTGGATTTGGTCAAATGTTATTAAGAATCAGGGAGAAAGGCTATTCCAACTTAATGGGAGTAGACATCGGTTTGGAATCCAAACAATTTTGCCAAAGCAAAGGATTAAATGTGGAGCAAATAGGGTCCATTCAAGAATTTGCAGCCAGTAACCATGGCAAATTTGACCTCATTTTGATGAGCCATGTTCTGGAGCATATTCCAAAAGAACAGACCATTGAAACTTTACAATCTATTAAAAGCCTTTTGGCACCAGGAGGAAGCTACATTGTTATGGTTCCCAATGCCCAAAGTAATACGGGACCATACTGGATGTATGAGGATTTTACACACCACCTGCTTTTTACCGCCGGAAGCCTTATTTATGTTTTAAAATCTGCTGGCTTTGAGCAAATTGAATTTTTAGATCCCAAATGCCTGGCGGGTTTAAATGGTTTTCAAAAATGGAAAAGAAAATTTCTGGTCAGGCTTTACGAAATGAGGTTAAATTTCTGGAATCGGGCTTCGGCCTCATCTTTTCACAAGCCAAGCCCAAGGATTTATTCCTTTGAGTTAAAAGCCAAAGCTTCTTAATCTGATTTTTTAGATTTTTGAGTCCTATCTGGCCGGCGTGTTCGCTTGCGGCACTCTGGACTTTTAATAAGTTCGAGGGACTCCGTCCCGGTAATGCCAACCATCTCGCCTTTTTCAACCATCTAAAAATCAGAGCTATATAAAATCAATTTCAACCAAGCCCTTTTTGGTATTCATATTCTTAAAAGTAGAAATGCTATGAGGCAAGTGTATGAAAATTCTTTGGAAAAGAATGTTTGGCGTGTTATCCGGGATACTCTTCATTTTATTTGTCGTCCGGATTTCCCTTCGGAAAACTTAGGACAGTGGGCATAAAAGAAGAAAAACAGAAGCCCGACCGGCTGATAACCTACAACCTGAACGGTCACGCAGTAGAAATCAAACTGCGCTAAAGGTCCCTGTTTGGTTCTTTTTTGTGAACTTTTTTTGGGGAACCAGTCCGGATTTGTCTTGTAAATTTTCGGGTAACCATTCCTTCGGCCCCCCACGGTCTGTATATCCCATCCCTGTGCTATGGTTGCTTCCTTCATAGGTGATTTATTTCCATGCCCTCATCTATAAAATTGGGTTTTTAATTTCAGTACCCATATTGTTCCTTTGAAGCCTTTCCGGCCAAAAAAACCAGATATCCCCATGATGGCGAAACCAGCCCTTGCCCTTCTTCAGAACAATCCCGAACTGATGCCTTACGCCAGGGAAATTTCTGACCTGCATTACCGCTATCTGGGTATGAAAACCTACATTCAGGACGCTTTTGGCTCTTTGGATAATTTCTCCCGTGTGCATGAGGTTCTGGGTTTCTCCCGCGACAACAAAAAGAAAAGTTGGATTTACCGCGAATGGGCCCCCGGAGCCTACCAGCTCTGGCTTTCGGGTGATTTCAACAACTGGAGCCGTGAAAGCCATCCCATGGAAAAAAATCAGGATGGAATCTGGGAAATCGAAATTCCTGATGCCGGGCCCCATACGCTCAGCCATGGACAAAAAGTCAAAGTCATTGTACATGCCCGAAACGGCACCCTTGATCGCATTCCTGCCTGCATCCGCTACGCTGTTCAGGACGAAGTCAGTAAAGATTTTGCCGGTGTCATCTGGTCTCCACCCAAGCCCTACCGGTTTAAAAACAAGTTTAGTCCAAAATCCGGAGAAGCTCTTTTCATTTACGAAGCCCACACCGGCATGGCCGGAGAAGCGCCCGGCATAGGCTCTTATTCCGGGTTTAAAGACCATGTTTTGCCCAGAATTAAAAAGGCCGGCTACAATTGTATTCAACTGATGGCCGTTCAGGAGCATCCATACTACGGCTCATTTGGCTACCATGTCTCCAGTTTTTTTGCTCCCAGTTCCAGATTTGGCACGCCTGAAGAACTCAGGGAACTGGTGGATGCGGCTCATGGAATGGGAATTGCAGTAATCATGGATATTGTTCATTCTCATGCTGTTAAAAATATTTTCGAGGGCCTGAATGAATTCGATGGTACCGATCACCAGTATTTCAGACAGAATGAAAGAGGCAATCACCCCTCCTGGGATTCCAAAATTTTTGATTACGGGAAACCGGAGGTTATGCAGTTTTTGCTGAGCAATGTGCGATACTGGCTTGAAGAGTTCCGGTTCGACGGTTTCCGGTTCGATGGTGTTACCTCCATGCTCTATAAGCACCATGGCCTTGGCTACAGTTTTGATCATCTCGGGGCTTATTATCAGGATGTAATCGATGCCGATGCCTATCTGTACCTGCAGCTTGCCAATGATGTTGCCCATTTGGTAAATCCTGCCTGTATTACCATTGCCGAAGATGTAAGCGGCCTGCCCGGCCTTGGTCAGAGCCAGGTACAGGGTGGTCTTGGATTTGACTTCCGTCTGGGAATGGGCATACCTGATTTCTGGATTAAAATCATCAAAGAGCAAGCCGATGAATCCTGGAATATGTTCGACTTGTGGAGCATGCTCACCAACCGCAGGTATGACGAAAAAACGATTTCTTATGCCGAGAGCCACGATCAGGCTTTGGTAGGCGATCAGACTCTGGCCTTTCGCCTGATGGGAGCCGAGATGTATGGCTTTATGTCAAAACAAACCGATAGTTTCGTCATAGACAGAGGAATAGCTTTGCATAAAATGATTCGGTTGATTACAGCGGCTGCCGGTGGAGATGGTTATCTTAATTTTATGGGGAATGAATTCGGACACCCTGAGTGGATAGATTTCCCGAGGGCCGGAAACCAGTGGAGCTATCAGTTTGCCCGGCGACAATGGAGCCTTTCGGAGGCCGGCCACCTGAAGTATATCTATATGTTGAATTTCGACAGGGCCATGGTAGAGCTGCTCCGAAGCAGACAGGTCCTGAATGATAAATTTTCAAAGGAAATACACATCGATAACCAAAATAAAGTTCTGATTTTCATGCGAAAAGGCCTGATTTTCGCATTCAACTTTCACCCTGAGAACAGCCTATCCGATTATTCTTTTCACCTTCCTGAACCGGGTTCTTTCAGAATTATCCTCAACTCCGATGATGAGCAGTTCGGTGGATTCAACCGGCATCAGGCCGATTTGGAGCATTTTACCCAGGCCGACAACAAACTCAGCCTTTACCTTACCCAGCGCACCGCTCTGGTGCTTGCCCCCGTGGTTTGATTTTCGGCCTCTCCATGCCGGTTCAGACCCTGTATTTCGTCTGAAAATCAATCGTTCAAAGGTTTTTTACTCCGGAAACTGGCTTTGCTGAAAGTCCGAAAGCCTGTCGCTCACCCTTCGGAGTGATTCCCGGCAAAAGCGGCTCAGCTGCTCGGCCCGGTTCAGCAAAATTTCAATCTGATCCAGATCCATCGCCTCCGAATCCAGTTTTCGGGCTATCTCCTTCAGTTCATTCAGTGCCTGGGTGTATCCGGGCTCCTGAGAGTCGGGCTTCTTCTTTTCCATCCTGCATATTTAAGATAAAAGGCAAATCGGTATCGATTTCCCTGAGTTGTTGAATTCTTTTTCCTTTCTGGAATGCCATGGCAAATCCTTTTTTCAATATCGCAATCGGGTTCAATTCAAAAATCCGGGTTTCCTCCTTCCTGAATTCTTCCTGCAATAATCTCATTTGATTCGCCAAATTCAAGCCGATTTTTTGCCTGAGCAGGTCGGCTTCTTTTTCGTTACGGTAGTGTCCATTTCTGAATCCCAGCAGTACATCCCGGGTAATACCCTGGTATTCAAGCCATTGCCTTTGCCACTGACCCTGTATGCCAGAACTTATTTCACTTATCCAATCAGAAACGGCCTGGTCGGCCTGCATCATCCTTTCTAATAAGAAGTCAGCTACTGCTGTCGGAGTTTTAAACTTCATGTGGGCCACCCGGTCGGCAACAGACTCATCCCTTTCGTGTCCGATACCTGTAAGCACGGGTACAGGGCATTCTGCAATGGCTTTGGCTACCTCATATTCATCAAATACATTCAGGTCCGCGGCACTTCCCCCGCCTCTTATCAGAACCACTGCCTGAAATGTAATACCGGATGTACGGATATTTTCAAAAGCACTTGCAATAGAGATTGCAGCCTCATTGCCCTGCATCTGAGCAGAAAACAGTTGAAATCCAAAAGCAAAACCAAATTTATTTTCTTTTAAATGGGTTGTAAAATCCTGATAACCAGCGGCCGTGGAAGAAGAAATCACCGCAAACTGCTGAATATACAGGGGCATTTCTGTGCCTGCATTCCGGTTCAATAAATTTTCGGTTTCGAGTCTGCGCAGAACTTCCGACCTTTTTCGGGCCTTTTCTCCAAGGGAATACTCAATGTCTACATCCCAGACCACAAGGCTTAGGCCATATTGAATATGGTACTCTACCTTTACCAGAAACTGCACTGCTATACCCTTCTGTAGGTTGGTTCCTGTCTGAATCTGAAATTTCCTCGACAGCAGGTCATAGGTTTTTTTCCAGACCATGGCTTTGGCCCTCGAATTTCCTTCAACCAGTTCCATGTAGCAATGACCCGAAACCGTGTTTACCTGAAATGAAAAAATTTCAGCCCTGATCCAAAGCGCCTCAGGATATTCATTATCAAGAGTTTCCCTGATATTTTGATTGAGCTCGGTGAGGGTGTAAACAGGCAAGATGTAATCCTGATTTAATAAAAATTGTAAAACCTAGGAACTTCCGGTTGGTATTCAACCGAAAAAACCAAGGGGTAAAATTGCGCTTTTTTCAATCAAAATTTTAAGTTTCACAGGCAAATTCACTTTTTTGAATTCTGTTTAAAACCGACTTTCAGCTTAAATGGCAAGACAAAGTGTAAGGTTGATTCTCGCCTTGGCCACGTTGGCCATTATCGGAGTTGGTTTGGTCCAGTGGTTCTGGTTAAGCAAAGCTTTCGATATGAAGGCATTGCAATTCAACCAGTCGGTTCAGATAGCATTGACCAATACAGCCCAGCGGCTTCTGGACTACAACCACAACAAAACGAAACTTCTCGATCCGGTAAAGCAGCTCGCAGATGATTATTTTGTAGTAAGGGTGGATGATGTAATAGATGCCAATTTGCTGGAAATTTTTCTGAGGGAGGAATTTCAAAAAATACGCCTTGTAGAAGACTATGAATATGGAATATACGATTGCGCCAACGACAGAATGGTATATGGCAATTATATAGCATCCGATGCCAAAAAAGTTAGCCCGACCCGTACCGACCTGCCAAAATGGGAAAACCAGACTTATTATTTTGGGGTTCGGTTTCCTGCCCGTGATTCCACACTTGTAAGCAATATGGGCATTTGGTTGTTTTCTTCCGGTGTTCTTGCGTTTGTTATTGTTTTTATGATCATCGCTATGATAATGATTCTGAAGCAAAAACGCCTTTCCGAGATCCAGAAGGAGTTTATCAACAATATGACCCACGAATTCAAAACACCCCTTTCCTCAATCCTTGCTTCTGCCGAAACTGTGAAAATCAGCCTGGAAAAGGAAGACAAAATTACCGACCGCCTGTCTAAGTATCTGAAGATCATTCAGACCGAAAGCAAAAGGCTGCAGAATCAGGTTGAGGCCGTTCTGAAAATGGCCAATCTCGAAAGCACCCGAATCAAACTGGAACCGGTGGACATAGGAGAACTTCTGGGCAAAACCGTACAGTCTCTCGAACCCGGGATTCAGGCATTGGGCGGGAAAATAAGCCTGAGGCTTCCGGAAAATATAATACTCCTTACCGGAGACCCCCTGCACCTGAGCAATGTATTTTCTAATCTGATAGACAACGGTATCAAATACAATGAAAAAATCCCTGAGGTGGAAATTGAAGCAGTCCTGATAAAAAGCAATCGCCTTGAAATCCGGTTTTCTGACAATGGAATCGGGATATCCAAGGAACAGTTACCCAGAATTTTCGAGAAATTTTACCGGGTACCTACTGGAAATGTCCACAATGTAAAAGGCTTCGGACTCGGGCTTTTTTATGTCAGTTCCGTAATCAAGGCCCACCATGGAAAAATTTATGCCCTCAGCGAATCAGGAAAAGGCACCACTATGGTCGTTCAGCTTCCGGTTTTAACACAAAAAGAAAAAAGTTAACAAATGTCAGTATCAAAAATTTTGCTGGCCGAAGACGATGAACACCTTCGGTTTGTAGTTCAGGACAATCTGGAAATGCAGGGTTTTGGGGTAAAAGCAGCCCAAAACGGAGAAGAGGCACTTGCAATTTTCAAGAAAGAAACGCCGGATTTGTGTATCCTCGATGTGATGATGCCCAAAATGGATGGGTTTACCCTCGCTGCCGAAATCAGAAAAATCAATCCTCACATTCCCATTATTTTCCTTACAGCCAAAGGCTTGAAAGAAGATCGTCTTCAGGGGTTTCGCCTGGGAGGCGATGATTACATCACAAAACCATTCAGCATCGAAGAGCTCATTTTCAGAGTGGAAGTTTTTTTGAAAAGACCGGTAGTGGGAAGCAGTCCCGGCAAAGAGGAGGTTTTCAAAACCCGGTTACTCGAATTTTACCCTGAACAGCACAAGATCAAAACCGGTACAGAAACCATTATCCTTACCTATAAAGAAGCCGAATTGCTGGAAATTTTTTTCAGACGCCGTGGTGAGGTCATCCCGAGGGAAGAAATTCTGATTCAGATATGGGGGTCCGACGACTATTATAAAGGAAGAAGCCTGGATGTATTTGTGTCTAAAATCAGGAAGTACCTTTCCGCCGATCCGGATGTTGAGGTACAGACTGTTCACGGTATAGGGTTTAAATTTATTGTACACTGATTTTTCAGACAAAAATTTTGTGGGCATGTAAATGGCCTGAATTACCCGGCCCCATGGGAAATAAGGCTGATTTGTTATCAAAAACCAGGATTACAGCCGAGGCTCCAACTTTTTTTCAATTTATATCAATCTGGAAATGAGGCGAATTGGCTTTGCGGGATAAATATTTTCAAAAAAGTTCTTGCTGGTAAAAAAAATACTACGACTTTTGCACTCCCATTTTGGTTAGAGGCGGAGGAAAGGGGGGTAAAAAGATGGTGTAGAGAGATTCTGGCGGGCGCAGTCAGAAGGAAAGGAAGAGAGAGAGTTGACGAGGCTGAGGAGCCGATAAGTCAGTACAGGTAGCCTGAAAAGACAAGGCTGCAGAGTTCTTAGAATAAGTAGAGAAGGCATATAGCGGAACCCTTTTTTGTAGAGATACAGGGAAGAAGAAGACCGATAAAATCTTTGGAGAGCAGACAAACACTGCCGGAGGAGTGAAGCCACGCGAGTGGTGGAATTTTGAGGCAAAAAACAATACAATGGAGAGTTTGATCCTGGCTCAGGATGAACGCTAGCGGCGGGCCTAATACATGCAAGTCGAACGCAGTAGC
>JBIKMV010000122.1:0-8634 GCA_044359055.1 Catalimonadaceae bacterium | reverse complement strand
CTTCCGATCTTTCAACCGGAATGTAGAATGGGATGCGGCCACCTTGCAGAAGGTGGAAATCCGTAACAATACTACCCTGAAGTGTGGCACCAATGGTACCGGGTTTACCCATATAATGGCCGATTCTCTCATCGTTCAGTCGGGCTCGGCTATGGACCTTTCTAGCCCTGATGTCACCACAACCAGTGTGGTGGGTGGCAGTGTTCTTCTGGGTGGTACACTTTCTCTTTCCAATGCTTCAGGAGGCGACCTTCGGGTAGCGGGAGACTGGAACAACAATGGCGGAACATTCAACTGCAATGGTCGGCTTACCACCTTCGACGGCTCAACGACAGCCCGGCTCAAGGGTCCTAGCACTACCACCTTCTGTTTCCTTACCGTGAACAAGTCGTCCGGGGTTTCCTTTACCGCTGATGCGCCTGTGTCGGTTTCAAGGCCTCCTGCCGGTACCGAGCTTCGGGTTGCGGGTGGCATCCTGGATTTGAATGGTCAGTCGCTGACCCTGGGATCCGGAAGCAATACCCTCAGGGTGAATGAGGGAGATGCAGCCGGACAAACCCTGCGAACCGGCGGAACATCCATCAATGGATTCAACAATTATACCGACGGAACCAATGCCGCTTCTTTGGGTGGAATTGTGGATTTTAGTGGAACTTCAGGTGAAACCTATCCGGCCGGTGTTTCGGCATTCCACCAATTGTGGAATTCGGGCTCAGGGAATAAGACCCTGCCACAGAGTATTGTGGTGAGGGATGATATGAAAACAGAAGCCTCCGTAGTAGTCGATTTTGGCGCTTCGGCTTTCAACATAGAGGTAAGGGGAGACCTTGTCCACCAAGGAACTACAACAGGATCCGGTACGGGAGCAGTTGTCATCAATGGTTCTAATACTCAGAATATGAGTGGAAACGGAACCTTCCGCAATCTGGAAATCAACAAAACCTCAAACGATGTAAACAGCAGCGGAAGGCCCACCATCAATGGAAAACTCAATATGCTTTCCGGAAAAATTCTGCAGGCTTCTGCCAACGACAGCATTACCCTGGGTGCCAGCGCTACCATTACCGAAACCATCGGGGTGAACGAGTCTTTTGTAAAAGGCAAGCTTTCTACCACACGGGTTGTGGGAACAGCAGCCGAGAATTTCGGAGGTATGGGCATCAGCCTTACGGCCGGAGCCAATCTGGGAACGGTTGTAGCGGTGAGAAATTCCGGGGAGGTTTTGACCAGTGCAGCAACTGGTTTCACAACCATCGGAAGGAATTGGGTAATTACACCGAGCGTACAGCCATCAGCAGCAGATCGCAATCTTACCCTGTCCTGGCCTTCAGAAGAGGACAACCTCATGAACATGAATGCCATTCAGCTCTGGAAGCGATCCAGTGTTGTAGCCGTATGGAAGGTCATCGGCGGATTGCAGGATGTTTCGGCTACCAACCCCCGCGTGGCTACATGGACTGGGGTCAACAGTTTCTCCCAGTTTACTGCTGCCGATTTGGACAACCCTCTCCCCCTTGGCCTGATATCCTTTAAGGGAAAAAATGAAAAGGGCAATGCTGTCCTGACCTGGGAGGTTTCCGAATATGACAGATTTACCGGCTACAAGGTCCAGAAATCAGAAGACGGAACAGCTTTCTATGACCTCACTTTTGTGACGCAGGGTGCCGAGAAATCATCTGTAGCCAGCCATACCTATACCGACAATACGCTGAGAAGAAACAGTTACTATAAAATCGGATTGGTCAACAAGGACGGCAAAACCGAGTGGTCACAGGTGGTGTACATCAAGGTGGGAGACAGCAACGACATGCAAATGGTTTTGGTTCCCAATCCGTCAGCGGATGGTACCCGCCTTTCGCTGGGAGGCAGGTTTGCGGGTTCGGAAGAGCTGCAGCTCAGCATTTTCGGAACCGAAGGCCGCAATCTGGGTGAAAGCCGGGGCAAACTGGATATCATCAACCGGGACTTGCCCGAAATGGTTAAAAACCTGCCGAAAGGAATCTACCAAATCCGCGTGATTTCGGAGCTGGAAACGAAGACACTTCGTTTTATGAAGGATTAAATCTTCTATACAATCTACTACAAATAATTGATTTTCAGGCAAAAAACCTATGAGGTCTTCGAAGACCTCATAGGTTTGGCCGGGCTAAAAAAAGTTGTTCTCAGCAAAACATAGTTTATCTATTCAAGGCTTTGAAACATCTTCACCTGCCAGAGATAAAGCTAAGTCTGCAATTCTAACATTAAATGTTATTTTTGCAGACATGATTCAAAGACAACTGCTTGAAAATATTGAATATATGCTTTCGATTACTCCGGCTTTGGCCTTGCTTGGTCCGAGGCAAGTGGGCAAAACCACTTTGGCGCACACCATTGCCGGAAAAACCAATGCTGTGTACCTCGATTTGGAAGACCCCCTGGACATTCAGAAAGCTTCTGATATTGTCGGCTTTCAAAGTATGTTCAGCGGCAGGCTCATTATTCTGGATGAAGTGCAACGCATGCCCGAAATATTTGCTCCTATCCGGACAATCATAGACAAAGAGCGGAGAAGAGGTCATAAAAACGGGGTGTTTATGTTTTTAGGTTCGGCTTCCATGGATCTGATGCAGCAGTCGGGCGAATCGTTGGCAGGGCGCATTGCTTACACCGAGTTGTTTCCAATTAATGCACTTGAATTTACTGAATCATCCAAAAAGCACGGCGGCTCACTCTGGCTGCGTGGTGGGTTTCCGGAAAGTATTTTGGCAAAGAACGATTGGGATAGTTTTATGTGGCGAAAAAACTTTATCCGTACCTACCTCGAAAGAGACATCCCGCAGTTGGGTCCCCGCATTCCGGCAACCACCTTGCAGCGCTTCTGGACTATGCTTGCTCATCTTCAGGGATCTGTTATGAACGCCTCAAATCTGGCACGCAGTTTAAACCTTTCGGGAACCACCATTGCCCGTTATCTCGATTTGATGTGCGATTTGCTTTTGGTACGGAAACTTCAGCCCTGGACTGCCAATGCGGGAAAGCGGTTGGTTCGGTCACCCAAAATTTATGTTCGTGACAGCGGACTTGTACATACTCTGCTCAATATCAAAGACATGAATGAGTTATTTGGGCATCCTGTAGTTGGGGGCAGTTGGGAGGGTTTTGTGATAGAAAATATCTTATCGGCGGCCTCCGATCAAATTCAAGCCTATTATTATGGAACACCGGGTGGTGCTGAGATAGATCTGATTCTGGAGTTTTCTCCGACAGAGAGATGGGCCATTGAAATCAAAAGAAGCGCGGCACCTGCTATTTCGAAGGGGTTTCATATTGCCTGTGAGGAGATTAAGCCCAGGCGAAAATTTGTGGTTTTTAGTGGCAGCGAGCGTTTTGGCATGGCGGGCGATATTACGGCTATTCCATTGCCCGACCTGATGCGTGAATTGCAATCCCGCACTCTTCCCCTGACGGATTTTTCCGCCTGACGCGGGTACAAAGCGGGCTTTTTGCCTCAGGGGCGGACAGCTGCTAGGAAAAAACCATGGCCGCTTTGGATACCGGGTCGGAGACCCGGTTTGTATGGGAATCAGGGAGAGGGCTGCGCAACCTGCCGGACAGGTGGCAGTCTCAGACCATGCCGAACGGGGTCTGTAGGAGCTGTCCAAAAAGACAATAACCGGATATGGTTACCAAACAAAATTTGGCAGGATGGAGATTTGTCCCGTTTGGGACAAAATATTGGTAGTCATTAATCATTTAAATTGTAATCGAGTCCCATAGGGACGGAATATTTTATTCGATATTTCGTCCCTACGGGACTTTTTGTTTTTTGGCTGAAAATTTCTACCAATAGCTGGTCCCGCTGGGACCTGAGGTGGCAAATATTATTCCGCTGCAAAGGATATGTTTTTCCTTTTAGACAGCCTCGCTTTTATCATTACCAATCAATAATCTACCTTTGCAGGGCCAATGAACAGTGACCAGAAAGCCGGGGCCAGCGGGAAAATTTATGATAGTGTAACGCTGAAAAGGCTTTTTCCATTTATTAAGCCATATCGAAAAATCTTCTTTTTTCTTGTTTTTCTCACTGTTTTACTTGGATTTCTCAGCCCCCTCCGCCCCATTTTAATTCAGTATACCATTGACCATCAAGTGGCAGGGTCAGATGCAAAGGGCTTGCAGCAGATGGTTATGCTCATGTTTGGCCTCCTGTTTACCCAGGCCATCGGCACCTATTTTCAGACCTATCTCAGTTCCTGGATCGGGCAAACTATCATCCGCGATATTCGGGTAAAATTGTACGACCACATCCTGAATCTGAATGTCCGGTTTTTCGATAATACCCAGATCGGGCGCTTGGTTACCCGGAACATTTCGGATATTGAAACCATAGCAGATGTATTCAGCGAGGGACTGGCGGCCATGGCAGGCGATGTGCTGCAACTGTTCTTTATTCTGGCCTATATGTTTTACATGGACTGGAGGCTTACCCTCATCAGCCTTTCCATGCTGCCATTGCTGCTTTTCAGCACCTATATTTTCAAAGAAAAGATAAAAGTATCCTTCAATGAGGTAAGAACCGCCGTGGCCAACCTCAGTTCTTTTGTGCAGGAACACATTACGGGGATGAGCATTGTGCAGATTTTCGGGGCAGAAAAGCAGGAATTTGAAAAATTCAAAACCATCAATGCAGAACACCGCAAAGCCAATATCCGTTCGGTTCTGTATTATTCGGTTTATTTTCCGGTTGCGGAGGTAATTTCGGCGGTCGGTACCGGCTTGCTGGTTTGGTATGGGGCCAAAGGTGCCCTTCAGGGCGAAGTTACCCTTGGGATTCTGACGGCCTTTATCATGTATATCGCCATGTTTTTCAGGCCCATCAGAACCATTGCAGACCGTTTCAATACCTTGCAGCTCGGCCTTGTAAGTACGGAGAGGATTTTGAAACTGCTGGACAACCCCGACACGGTGGCCGACCATGGCACCATTCAGCAAAAAGAGCTGAAAGGGGATGTTCGGTTTGAAAATGTTTGGTTTGCCTACAAAGAGGAGCAGTATGTACTGAAAAACATCAGTTTTCATGCGCAGCCCGGTGAAAGTCTGGCATTGGTAGGGGCCACCGGTTCAGGCAAAACTTCGGTTATCAACCTTCTTACCCGATTTTATGAATACCAGAAAGGCAGGGTTCTGTTGGACGGAATTCCCATTGAAGACTATTCGGTATCCTTTCTCAGAAAACACATTGGACTGGTATTGCAGGATGTTTTTCTCTTCAATGGTACCATTCGGGACAATATTACGCTCGGCAGCACCGAGATTACCGACGAGCAGATCCGAAGGGCCGCCGAACTTGTGGGGGCCTCAAGGTTTATTGAAAATCTGCCCGGGGGTTTCGATTATCCGGTAATGGAAAGGGGCAACACCCTTTCGGTAGGTCAGCGGCAATTGATTTCCTTTGTGAGGGCCATGGTATATGACCCGCAAATATTGATTTTGGACGAGGCCACCAGTTCGGTAGATTCTGAAACAGAAGAACTTATACAACAGGCTGTAGAAAAAATCATGAAAGGGCGTACCTCCGTGGTGATAGCACACCGGCTTTCCACCATTCAAAAGGCCAATCAAATCATGGTGCTCGACAAGGGAGAGATAAAAGAGACCGGAACCCACGAAAGTTTGATGAGCCAAAAAGGCCTGTATGCCCGAATGCATGAAGTACAATATAAAACCGCTTTGCTGTAAGCAGAATAAAACCTTTTTTTGAATCCATTTCTTTACAGGATATGACACAAAAACCATTTATGGTGGGCATTACAGGTGGAAGCGCTTCAGGGAAAACCATGTTTATCAACCGACTGGTCAGCACATTCAGTGAATCGGAGGTCTGCCTGCTTTCTCAGGATCACTATTACCGCGACCGGCACTTGCAACCCAAAGACGAAATGGGGGTAGAGAATTTTGATTTGCCCGAAAGCATTGACCATGATGCCTTTATACAGGATGTGGCCCGCCTGCATCAGGGCATTCCGGTTTCGAAAAAAGAATATACCTACAACAACCCCAACATTGTTCCCAAAACCATCACCTTCAATCCGGCTCCTGTCATCATTGTGGAAGGGATTTTTGTGTTTTACTTCCCTGAAATCCGAAATCAGCTGGACCTGAAAGTTTTCATCGATGCCGAAGAGCACATCAAGCTGAAAAGGAGAATAAAAAGGGACGGACAGGAGCGGGGCTACGGGCTCGAGGATGTCTTGTACCGCTACGAAAAACATGTTGCGCCTACCTTCGACCGGTTTATCCGGCCCTTTCGCAATGAGGCCGATGTGATCATTCCCAACAACCATGGCTTTGAAAAGGGCCTTGATGTGATGGTTGGTTTCCTGAAATCCAAAATATCAGGCAACTAAGCAGCAGCAGCCTATTGCAGAAATCCTGAAGAAATTTCGGCCCAGACAAGGTGGGTTGGCAATCCCATTACAGTAAAAAAAGAGCCGTCTATTCTCTCCACAGCTATCAGCCCGATCCATTCCTGTATGCCGTATGCCCCTGCCTTGTCCAGTGGTTTTCCATTTTCCAGATAGTGGTCTATTTCTCTGCTGCTGAGTGTTTTAAATTTTACATCTGCCCTGTCTGTTACGGTGATACAGGTATCGCTTGCTATTAGGGTAAAGGCGGTGTACACGGCATGAACCCTGCCTGAAAGTGCCTCCAGCATTTCGCGGGCTTCTTCCTGGTGAAAGGGCTTGTTCATGATTTTACCATCCAGTACCACCACAGTATCGGAGGCCAGTACCAGAGCATCGGGCCGGATTTTCAAAACCTCGCCCGCTTTTCTTAGCGATAAAAGGGCCGGCACTTTTCCGGGTTCCATATGCAGGGGAAAGGACTCGTCTACATCAGAAACGAGTACACTGAAAGGAAGGCCAAGGGTGTCCATCAGTTCTTTCCTTCGGGGCGATCCTGAGGCCAGAATCAGGGGTTTGAGGGTTTGCATGGTTACAGGGATTCAGGAAAAACCTCTTCGGCAATTCCTTTTTTGTTGAAGACTATGCAGCCCAGTTTGTTACGGTGCATTTCTACAAAAGAATCTTTTCGGGTATTCCAGAGCAATAGAAAAGTGACAATATCCGCCGAAGCCCAGGCCATGAAAATCACGGCAGAAAAGAGCAGCCAGGTATTTTTGAAATAAAAGGCAAGGCCCATCGGCAAAACCCCAAGCAGTAAAAAGGGCAGCAGCAGTCCGACGCGGAAAATATTGAGGCCCATGGGCCGCTGACAACCGATGACCGGAGTAAAAGAACTCCAGCGCATGCCAATCCGAAACTCCTCAAGGGGTATCCGGCTCAGGGTATGCCAGGTGATAAAATGGATCAGTTCGTGGGCCAGAAATCCGGTAGTGAAAACCAAAAACAGGTTTTTTACCGTGAAATATTCTTCGATACCGGACATGAACAAAGCAGAACCATTGTTGATGAGAAAAAGAAACAAAAACGCCCCGGGGAACAGCATAAAGGGCAGATTGTATTTGCCCAGCTTTTCTTCCGGCACAATCCGCTCTTCGCTTACATAATCGGCGTATTCGAATTCTTCCATTTCTGCGGAGACAAAAGTGAAAAAATTTCCAATCACCTTGCCAAAACTGCACCTTTGCAGGCCAATAAATTTGCTTAGTAATGCGGAACTGTCTTTTCATTTCATCTCTTTTTATGCTGCCGGGCCTTTTGTTTGGTCAGAATGCGGAGAAAAAATCTGAAATCCACCTGAAAAATCTCCGGCAGATAACCTTTGGGGGCGACAATGCCGAAGCCTACTTTTCTCCTGATGGTCACAAACTTACCTTTCAGACCAACAACCCAGCCTGGAACCTGAAGTGCGATCAGATTTACCGGCTTTCGCTCAGGCCTTCAGGAAAAGACACCGCTTTTCAGCCAAGTCTGGTAAGCACCGGTGAGGGGCGTACCACCTGTTCCTACTATCTCCCCGGTGGAAAGGAAATTTTGTATGCCTCCACGCATCTTGCAGGAAAGGATTGTCCCCCGCCACCGGCACCGCGGCAGGACAGGAAATACCTTTGGGCTGTGTATCCGGAGTTCGACATTTTTGTTGCCAATGAAAAGGGGAAAACTCTGCGGCAGCTGACCCACAATCCGGGCTATGATGCTGAGGCTACCGTTTCGCCCAAAGGAGATAAAATCGTGTTTACCTCTGACCGGAGCGGCGATCTCGAACTTTGGACCATGGACATAGATGGAAAAAATCAAAAGCAAATCACCTCCGGCCTGGGGTATGACGGCGGAGCATTTTTCTCTCCCGATGGAAAAAGATTGGTTTTCAGAGCATCCAGACCCAAAACCGAAGAAGAAATTAAAGAATACAAGGACCTGCTGAAAGACCATCTGGTGGCTCCTACCAACATGGAAATTTACACCTGCAATGTGGATGGCAGCGACCTCAAACAAATCACCAACCTCGGAAAAGCCAACTGGGCGCCGTTTTTTCATCCCTCAGGGAAAAAAATCATTTTCAGCAGCAACCACCACAGTCAGCGGGGCTATGACTTTCAGCTTTATATGATCAATGAAGACGGCAGCGGGCTGGAACAAATCACTTCCGAAAGCATTTTCAATGCCTTTCCTATGTTTTCTCCCGATG
>JBIKMV010000121.1:0-8705 GCA_044359055.1 Catalimonadaceae bacterium | reverse complement strand
ACATTCAGAACAAAGGTGTCTTTTTCCATTACCCTGATGAGCCGTTGAACAGACCATTCTTCCAGATTTTCTGACCTTGCATAACCAATTTCCCTCCTGTTTTTTCCAGCTGCCCAAACCAGATGAAAAACTCCGTCCGGTGTCTGCGAAAGATGGGGTTGCTGCATGATGTAATCTCCCACACCGGGCTTTACAACCGGTTTTCCGCCTTTGAGCGGCTGCCATTTTTTGCCGTCATCGGAGCAAAGCAAATGCAGTCCCCCGGCACCGTCACCACGGGTGTAAGCATATAAAAAGGGGTCTGGCTTTTTCTTTTTGCCGGGGAGATAAAAAGAAAAAAACAGGGCAGCCATCAGAGCGGCTACCAAAATACGGACAGGATACCCGGATACTGAAAACATGGGAAAAGGTGCAATGCAGTGCAAAGTAAAGGAATGCATTTCCTGAAATCAGGAAAAAAATTAAAAATAGTCAATATTGTTAATCGTTTGAATTTCAATTAACTAACGGATTTCGGTAAAGCTTTTCCAGATTTTTGTTTAATTTTTTTTCAAAAACGTTAAACAAATAAAAATTTTAGAAAGTTATTTACACTGGGTTTTTGATTGTTTGTTTCATTGTGGTTTTTATGTGAGTAAAGTGTCACGCCTCAGGTGTGACATTTTCTTTTTAGGGGAATTAAAATGGCTTTTTCTTTCTTTGGCCCGCATTCTTCCCTTGATTTGCAAACCGGAATATTCCCCCCTTTGTCATGAGGCTCAGAGCCGAAAACCTGTTTAAAAAATACAAAAGCCGCCTGGTTGTGAATGATGTATCAGTACATGTAGACCAGGGTGAGATTGTAGGCCTACTGGGTCCGAACGGGGCCGGAAAGACCACTTCTTTTTACATGATTGTGGGCCTGATTCAGCCCAATGGTGGCCACATTTTTCTGGATAATGAAGAAATTACCGGGATTCCTATGTACAAAAGGGCCCAGAAGGGTGTGGGATATCTGGCGCAGGAGGCCTCCGTTTTCAGGACCCTGACGGTGGAAGAAAATATTCTGGGAGTACTGGAAATGACAAGCCTCAGCAGGCAGCAGCAAAAGGAAAAACTGGAAACACTGCTGGAGGAATTTTCTCTTTCCCATGTCCGCAAAAATTTGGGAAAAGTCCTGTCGGGAGGAGAAAGACGCCGTACTGAAATTGCCCGTGCGCTGGCCGTAGACCCAAAATTTGTATTGCTCGATGAGCCCTTTGCCGGGGTTGACCCCATCGCTGTAGAAGAAATCCAGAGCATCGTGGCACGGCTGAGAGACAAAAACATTGGCATTCTCATTACCGACCACAATGTGGACGAAACCCTGAGCATTACCGACCGGGCCTACCTCCTGTTTGAAGGGCGCATTCTGAAAAGCGGCAGCCCCCGCGAACTGGCAGATGACGAAACCGTAAGGCGGGTGTACCTTGGCAAGCACTTCGAGCTGAAGCGCAAAATTTAAGCCATCATCCCGGCGCAGATTTTTTCGAGCCACACTTGGTCGGTCTCATCAAAATGATCCGCAAATTCGGAGTCAACATCCAAAACGGCTACAACGCTCCCGGCCGCAGCCAAAGACTCAGGAAAGGCATTTTGAATGCCAAATATGGGTACCACAATTTCTGATTTTGAAAGGGCTGAACAGGCAATATGACCCGGAAACGCCTCAACATCAGGCACCAATAGGGTCTTTTCTTTTTCCCAGGCTGAGCCGCAAACGCCCTTTCCAAAGCCGATCCGTGTGCAGGCCACCGGCCCCTGAAAAGGCCCGAGCACCAGTTCGCCACCCTTTACCAAATAAAATCCGACCCAGTGAAAGCGAAAAACCTGCATCAGGGCAGCACAAGTATTGGCCATATTGGCAACAAGGTCGGGCTCTCCGCTCCACAAAGCTTGCAAACGCGGCAGGAGTTCTGCATATTTTTCTGCCTTTCTGGTGCTGCTGATGAGAATGTTTTCCATAAAAAAAGCCGCAAATTTTGGTTTGCGGCTTCAAAAGTAGGTCTAAAAAAGCAATCAGGAATTGGCCACCATGTCCAGTTCGATTACAAAATCGTCGTGGATGATTTTATCTCCAAGGCCTTCGAAAAATTTGCCTGAGCCATAGCGGATGTCCCACTTGGTGCGGTCCAGGGTAATTTTGGCTTTTGCCCTGATTTCTTTGCCGGTGTTGGTGATGGTAGCCGGGAAACTGATTTCGTTTGAAATGCCTTTGATAGTCATTTTTCCGGTCACTTCGAATTCATTGCCGGATTTTGGCACCACTTTCTGGATTTCGAAACTGGCAGTTTTGTGGTTGCCGGCATCAAAAAAATCGGGCGACTTGAGGTGACCGAGGAATTTACCATTGGTCTCCTTGTCTTCAATATCGCGGCAGGAAATGGAACCCATATCGATATCGAAGCTCCCGCCGGAAATCATGTTGCCTTTGGTGCTTAGGGTACCCGAAATCAGTTTTATCTGACCATCGTGTTTTCCTGTGACCTTTGTGGCAAACCACTTGAGCGACGATTTGGCCACATTGACTTTAAAAGATGAATTCAGTTTGCCACTGAAAGAAGAACCTGCCAGCAGCATGCCGGCGAAAAGTGCGGATGAAATTAATCTGACTTGAAACATTTTTGTATAAAAATTAAATTGTTTGAAAATGAAAATTCAGCGGGGATTTGTGGCCCACACCGAGAGCTCCGGAATGAAAGCTTTCTCCGGTAACTGCAGAATAGAGACAATGGTTTGCGCCAGCTGATCGGAAGCAAGTTTGAATTCGGTTTCCTGCCGCTCTTCCCGCTCCGGATTTCCCAGAGCTGTGGTTACCTCAGAAGGGTTGACCTGAAAAACCCGTATATTGTACTTTCGCAACTCCTCCTGGAGAGACTGCGTAAATCCGCGAAGGGCAAACTTGGAGGCAGCATAGGCCGAACCATTGGCAAAACCATACTCAGATGAAGTGGAAGCCACATTGACAATGCTACCCTTTCCGAGAGCTCTCATTATGGGAATCGCTTTCTTTACCATCATAATCGGTCCGAAAATGTTGACACCAAAAACCCTTTGGTAAGACTCCATCGGGGTATCCTCAACGGATGCAAATTCGCCCAGTCCGGCATTGTTTATCAAAATATCCAGTTGGTTATTCCAGTTTTCGGCAACCCAGAGGAAAACTTTGTCCACATCCTCCTGCTTTGAAACATCCGAAACCAGACACTCGCAACCAATCTGACGGGCCGCTTTTTCCAGACGACTTTTGTCCCTGCCGGTAATCAGAACCCTTGCTCCTTCAGCGGTCAGTCTTTTGGCTGTTGCTTTGCCGATTCCGGATGAACCTCCGGTCAGAACGACGAATTTACCATCAAATGTCATGAAAATAATTGTATATACATTTAAATTTTAGACTGAGTTACAAAATACTTCTGCCAAAGGCTTAATTGCCACCCTCATCGTCGCAGTGCCACAGGTGCTGCATTTTTGGATAAGGAACAACCGTGGGCTCGCCTGCCTGCCTTGCCCGCATCATTTTTTGTATCAGCCTTTGTTTTTCTGCTTTGTTTTCTTCCTCCCTTTTTCTGCAGTCGGCAGCATCAAAATACAGGACTCCATCCACAAATGTCTTTTCGGCCGAGGCTGCCATAGAAAGCGGGTCGGCAGACCACAGCACAAGGTCGGCATCTTTTCCTTCTCTGACCGATCCCAGCCGGTGATCCAGATGCAGAAGTTTTGCCGGATTGAGAGTCACCATTTTCAGGGCTTCTTCGGGAGAAACTCCACCGTACTTCACTGCTTTGGCAGCCTCCTGATTGAGTCTGCGGGCCATTTCGGCATCATCGGAATTGATGGCTACAGTAACGCCGGCATTGTGCAGCAAGGCGGCATTGTAGGGTATGGCATCTTTTACCTCCATCTTGTAGGCCCACCAATCCGAGAATGTAGAAGCCCCTGCACCATGTTTCTTCATTTTATCGGCCACTTTGTACCCTTCCAGAATATGGGTAAAGGTATTGACCGTGAACCCCATAGAATCACCCACATGCATCAGCATATTGATTTCCGACTGCACATAACTGTGGCACGAAATGAATCTTTTCTTTTCCAGAATTTCGGCCAGAGCTTCCAGTTTCAGGTCTCTTCGAAACGAAGATTTGGGATTGCCGGCCGATTTATCCCGTTCCTTCATGTATTTCCGGGCCTGATGGAAGGCATCGTAAAGCAATTGCTCCACTCCCATCCGGGTCTGGGGATACCGGATGGAGTAGGCATCACCCCAGTTGGATTGCTTTACATTTTCGCCGAGGGCAAATTTTATAAATCCGGAAGCCCCGTTTATTTTCATTTCTTCGGGTGAATGGCCCCAGCGCATTTTGATCAGCGATGACTGCCCGCCTATGGTGTTGGCAGAACCATGGAGCTGCTGCACAGCCGTTACCCCTCCGGCAAGATGACGGTAAATATTGATGTCGTCGGCTTCAATCACATCACCGATGCGAACTTCTGAACTGGTGGTGGAAGAACCCTCATTCACTCCATTGGAGATGGCGATGTGGGAATGTTCGTCCACAATGCCGGGACTCAGATGCTTGCCTGTACCGTCGATGCGGAGGCAGCCTGCAGGTAAAGGGAGATTTTTGCCCACCTTTTTAATTTTACCAGCCGAAACCCAGACATCTGTATTTTCAAGCTTCCCTTCTTTTTCGCAGGTCCACACTGTGGCATTGGCAATGAGGTAATCTTCTGCCCTTGGCAGGGCCTTACTTCCATAGGCCTGAAAAGGAAACAGAATATCTCCCGGCTTTTCTTTCGCAGGCGATTTTATTTCTGCTTTGGCCGTCTGCTGGGCAGAGACCGGCATTTTTGTGGCAGTCCATTTCTGACCATTCAGCGGACCGGCCAGTAGAATCCCGCTAAAACCGTTTTCTGTTTCCCAGCCCGAAAACTGTGATTTCGACAGACTGTCGGCTTTTCTAAGGGCACCACTCAGGGTGATTTTTCCGGCTTCAAACCGGACCTGCAACACCATTTTGCTGGTATCGGTTCCGGACAGGGAGCCTTCAGTGCCATTGTTTTTAACCTCAATTTTCAATTTGTAGCTGGAATCTGACCCGATTTTCAGCCTGTATTCACCTTTTACACCAGAGGGAACAATGGCATTGCCGGAATACTTTTTACCCATTATCCAATGGTCGCCTATGATTGTACCAGTTGCAAACAAATCGCCGCTGGCTACGAAAAAGGATGCATCCATGCCGGCTTTGATCTGACCTACACGACCTTCCATTTTCAGCATGGCGGCAGGAATGGTGGTGAGGGCAGCGAGGGCTTTTTCTTTGGACAGACCCTTGTCTACTGCTTTTCTCAGATTGGGGAGAAAATTTTTTGGGTCTTTCAGGTCTGAGGCGGTAAAGGCAAATCGAAGACCGGCGGTGGCCAGCAAAGCCGCATTGTAAGGGGCAAGTTCCCAATGTTTCATATCCGGAAGTGTCAGCAAGTCGGCATCGAAGGGGTCATCAGTATCCGGCAAGTCTGGGTATCGCAGGGGAATGACCAGAGGAAATCCCAGTTTTTTGATTTCATCTATCCGCTGGTATTCGTCACCGCTGCCCTTTATTATAAGATTAAGGCCGAACTCAGCAGCAAGCCGCCCGGCCCGAAGCACCTCGTATTTCTGTCTTGTTTCGAATAAAACGGGAAGATTCCGGTTCCGTTCAAGGGCTTCAAGGCCGAGGTTGATTGCCTTGTTATCGGCTTTTTGATACCAGTCCGCATCTATTAAGGTTTGACGGAGCAGGGCAATGGCCCCCATTTGCGAAGAGGGATATTGCTGGGTGGAACTGCCCTTTTGAAGGGACATGGCTTGAAGAACCGGATTTTTCAGAATCAATTTGGACATTTCATCGTGGCCCAGCTGACAAAGAAAAGCTGTGCCGCGCATGATGCCGTTTCCGGAACTGCTCAGGGCATAGCCAAATCCATTGCTTCGCATCACTGCAGCCTCTGAGGCATTGGGAGTAAATACACCGGAAGGATCAAATTCGGGCATCAGAGCCTGATTCCAAAGGTAGGCGCCGGCTCTTTTTGAATCGTACCGGGGGGCAGCCTCACGCCTTCCGGATGTCATATCTCCTGCGGCGGGGTCCTGTGCCTGAATGCCATACCGGGAATTGATTTCTACAAAAGAAGGATACAGCCACAAACCGTTCATATTCAATGGCTTCAGATAGGCTGGAAGGGAAATGCCGGGACCGGCTGCCACTATTTTACCGTCCTTCACATGGACCATGGCCCTTTCGGTTATCCTGCCCGGACCTTCCACAAGGGTAACATTTTCCAGGGCAAACTCATTGGGCCGCTCGTTGCTGATATCGGCCTGCGGCAGACCAAACTGTGCCCGGATGGAAACCGGAAATAAAAGGTAAGCAGTCAGTGTGAGGAGTAGGCAAACCTTATTCATAGTTGCGGACCCGATTTTTTACCTGAGAAGGGCAAATAGATGCGGTCAATTTCCCGGGCCAGCATATGATCTTTTTCGGTAACCATATTTCCGGCATCGTGGGTGAAGAGTTCGATATCTACCTTATTGTATTCATTGGTCATCCGGGGGTGATGCTGAACCGATTCCGACATAATTGCCACCTCCACTACGAAACCAATAGCAGATGAAAAGTCAGAAAATGTAAAAGAACGAGTCAGTTTGTTGTTTTTTTCAATCCACATGTTTAGAATTCTGAAATTGAACGAAAATTTTCAAGGCCCTGAAAACGGGCTGGTTATGCAATGTTTTCTTATTCATAAAGCTTGCAAATAAGGGCATTTGTTTCCCAATTGCCAAGGATTATATGTGTGTAATTTTTTCATGATTACCATACCCTGAGCCGGATTTAAGTCCGGTACATTTGTATTAACAAAATTTAGGCAGATACGCCGGCAACATACCCCATCCATCCCGTCCGACGGAAACGCGGACAGGCCGGAGCGGTAAAGGCGCAACTGACTTTAAAAAAAAGTAATCACGAACCATTTATAACTGCCATGGAAAACTCATCATTTATTTCAAAAGAAAATCTGAATATGTTTCGCTTCTCTGCCGCCGATGTGCTTAAAGGAGAATGGGAAAAAGTGTACCGCCGTTTTTCGCTTCAGCGGGCTGAAAAGCTGGGAAATGGCTTCAAGGGGAAGGTGAAAATCATCTTCAGGACTTCAGAAAATGAAACCAAAATAGTGGATACCACCGTGTGGTCGGCAACAGATGATTATGTATCGCTCAAGGGCGGCATGACTATCCCTGTACGAGCCATTCTCGGAATAGAATTTTGAAACATTCATTAAACCCAAAATGTAGAAGAAAGTCCGGCACAAACCGGACTTTTTTTATGGATAAAATTTTTAGAATGCTTTGTTATGGACCGGTTTGCCGGATTGCGGAATATTTTTGTTGATTATTTTTGATTTTGGTCGGGAAATCAAAATCAGGCTTTAAATTGCTACAGCTTATTTCAGAGAAAATTATTTTTTAACCGATTGAAAATCAACTATGTCAGATAGCAGAGCCGAAAAACTGAAAGCCCTTCAGATCACCCTGGACAAACTCGACAAAGAATTCGGGAAAGGCACCGTAATGAAACTCAGCGATGAGAAGGTAATAGATGTACCTGCCATCTCCACCGGTTCGCTGGGATTGGACATTGCCCTTGGCATCGGCGGATTGCCCCGGGGCCGTGTGGTAGAAATCTATGGTCCTGAATCTTCCGGTAAAACCACCCTCACCATGCATTGCATAGCCGAAGCCCAGAAAGCAGGCGGCATAGCAGCCTTCATCGATGCCGAGCATGCCTTCGACAAATCGTATGCAGAAAAGCTGGGCATTGATACCGAAAATCTGCTGATTTCGCAGCCCGACAACGGCGAGCAAGCCCTGGAAATTGCCGAACACCTGATCCGTTCGGGTGCCATCGACATCATTGTAATCGACTCTGTGGCAGCACTTGTGCCCAAGGGAGAACTGGAAGGCGAAATGGGCGAAAGCAAAATGGGACTGCAAGCCCGGCTGATGAGCCAAGCACTGAGGAAACTCACCGGAACCATCAACAAGACCGGTTGCCTCTGCATTTTCATCAACCAGCTCCGCGACAAAATCGGGGTGATGTTTGGCAGCCCGGAAACCACCACCGGCGGAAATGCCCTGAAATTTTATGCCTCTGTACGCCTGGATATCAGGCGGATAGGGCAGATCAAAGAATCGGCCGACAACATTACCGGCAACCGCACCAAAGTAAAGGTGGTGAAGAACAAAGTAGCGCCTCCCTTCAAGGTGGTGGAATTCGACATCATGTACGGAGAGGGCATCTCCAAAGTAGGCGAGATTGTGGACCTAGGCACCGAGCTGGAAATCATCAAAAAATCAGGCAGCTGGTTTTCGTATGAAGGCAACAAAATCGGGCAGGGCCGGGATTCTGTAAAGCAGATTTTGCTCGACAATCCGGAGATGTGCGATGAAATCGAAGCCAAAATCAGGGCCAAATTTGCCACAGACAAAGCCAACGCCGGCAAGGTGCTGGAAGACAAAGGCGTGGCCAAGCCGGCCTTTGCAGAGGCAGATTGATCCTCCGTTCGGCGTAAACAAAAAGCCTGTTTCTACTGCAGAAACAGGCTTTTTTTATTGAAGCACGATGAATGATGATTCATTTGGAAGAGAT
>JBIKMV010000120.1:0-8707 GCA_044359055.1 Catalimonadaceae bacterium | reverse complement strand
TGTAATCTGGTATTCTGCGTCTTCCGGCGGAAACGCTCTGGGAACTCAGAACACATACACCACCCCTTCCCTGAGTGCAAGTACCACCTATTATGTGAGTGTAGTCAACGGCACTTGCACTTCTGCAGTCAGGGTTCCGGTGAATGCCATTATTTATAATTCGCCTGTTGTTCCGGCCATCACCGGTTCCAATACGGTTCAGGTAGGCAATACCATTCAGCTCAGCAACAGCTACCCCTCAGGAATCTGGTCTTCCTCCAATTCCGGCATTGCCAATGTGTCGGCATCCGGGCTTGTAACCGGGGTTGCCGGCGGAACCGCAACCATCAGCTACACCGCCACAGTGGGAGTTTGCCCGCCTGTATCCGTCAGTATGTCCATTTCAGTAAGCTCTCCCGGCTCCTGCGAGGGAATACCCAATGCCACAGATGCAGATGGAAATGTGTACAATACCATACAAATAGGAACACAGTGCTGGACAAAAGAAAATCTGAAAACCACTCGTTTTGCCGACAACACTGCCATTGCGGGGGTAAGTCTGGCAGCAGATTGGGCAGCTCTGAACAGTCCGGCCTGGAGCGAGTACAACAACAGTACTCAAAACGGAAGTCAATACGGAAAACTCTACAACTGGTATACCATTACCAGCTCAAAAGGTGTTTGCCCTGCCGGCTGGCATGTTCCGGACATCAACGAATTCAATACGGCCGTCAGTTTCCTGAACGGCAGCACCGTGGCAGGGGGAAAATTGAAAGCCACTACCCTTTGGACTGCCCCCAATACCGGAGCAAGCAATTCGTCCGGCTTTTCAGGCCTGCCCGGAGGACAAAGGCTGGAAACCGGTGTTTATCAGGGCCTTGGAACTGAAGCCGGTTTTTGGACTGTGTATGATTTAGAATCAAACGGAACCCGGTATCAGCTCAGCAATACCTCTGCATCTACTACATCCTCAATGGCCAATGCCAAATCAGGGCAATCGGTCAGGTGTGTAAAGGACGATGCCACCGGGGCCATTCCGGTCATCAACAACACCTATACAGGCACCTCCTGCGGGCCCGGCCGTGTGTTTATGACTGCCTATACAAACAAAGGGTTTGTAAACTGGTATGATGCCCCTACAGGTGGCAATCTGGTTTTTACCGGTTCTTTTTTCCAAACTCCGGTTTTGTCGGTGACAACAACTTATTATGCTGAAGCAGTTTACGGTGTAAATGTTTCAAGCCCAAGAACTGCCTTAAAAGCCACCGTTAAACCGATTTTTTCGGCCGGCACCATTCAATCCGGGGATCAAACCTTGTGTGCCAACGGAAATCCGGGCCTGATTTCGCTTTCGGCTCAACCGGTTACCGGTGATTCGGTCAGATTTCAATGGTATTACAGAGATGGTTTGATAACCTGCCCGACCGGAACTGATACCACCGGCTGGCTCAGAATTCACGGAGCAACAGGCAATTCTTACGATCCTCCTGCCGGCCTCAGTACATCGAGAACCTATGCCCTGCATGTTACACCGATTGCCAAAAGCGGCTGGGGCATTGGCAGCGGGGGCACCCAGGGTGATATCGTTTGCGGTACCCGTTCCTGGGCAGCCGGATGCCGGAAAATAACCATCAATGCCAATCCTGTTGTGACCATCAGCGCCGGCGGGCCTACCACTTTCTGCCAAGGGGGTTCGGTTCAGCTTACTGCCTCAGGCGCGGCCTCCTATCAGTGGACTCCAACAGGATCTACATCAGCGAGCATCACCGCGAGTGCAACCGGAACTTATGCCGTTTTGGGCATTTCTGCAGAAGCATGCTCCACAACTGCAAGCCTGCAGGTAACAGTACTTGCCGCGCCCGTGGTTTCGGCAGGTGCAGATCAGACTACAAATATTAATACAGGAAATGTCAGCCTGAGTGGTTCACCTTCCGGCGGAACCTGGAGCGGAACAGGAGTCACATCCACCGGCAGTTTCAATACCCAGCAAGCTGCCGGCAAATACAATCTTGTATATTGCTTTACCTCTCCTGAGCAGTGCAGCAAATGCGATACGGTAGCCATCACTCTGGTCAATCCTACACCGGTCCAAGTTGCCACACCGGTAATCAGTCCGGCAACAGGAACCTACAATTCAAGCCAGACGGTCAGCATAACCTGCAGCACCTCCGGGGCATCCATTTACTACACCACAAACGGAAATAACCCTTTGGTTGGTTCTACCTTTACCAAGCTTTACAATGGATCCTTTCAGGTTTTGCAAAATACCACCATCCGGGCAATCGGAGTAAAAACGGGCTCAGGCAATTCAGCGGTGGCCGTATCCTATATAACCATAGCGAGTGCCGGCATTGTAGCCAATCCCACAATTTCTCCCAATGGCGGAACCATCAACGGTTCTGTGAGTGTAAGCCTGAGCACAAGTCCTTCAGATGCCCAGATATACTTCACCACCAATGGAAATACGCCCCTTCTGAATCCTTTCCCCAATAGCTTTACCCGATTGTACACGGGGCCATTCACCCTTACAGCCTCTGCCACCGTGCGGGCCATCGGGGTGAAAAGCGGCCTGACCAACTCCGGTGTTTCGGTTGCGAATTTTACCGTGAACAGTGCAGGTATTGTTTCCAATGTGGTATTTTCTCCCAGTCCGGGTGCTTATTCAGGGCCTCAGTCCATTACCATGACTTCGGCTACGCCCGGTGCTGTTATTTATTATACCACCAATGGCAGTGTTCCGCTGCTCAATCCATTTCCTAACAGCTTTACCCGGATTTACTCTGCTGCAGTTCCCATTTTGGTATCTACTACCGTTCGGGCCATTGCCACCAAATCGGGTATGACCAACAGTGCAACTGCTGTGGGAATTTATACCATTTCGCCTTTGAGGCTGGCGGTGGATGAAGAGCCTGCCTTGTATTATTATTTTGAAGAAAACAAGCAGGAAAGTCCTGTTTATCAAAACTTTGAAGTATTCCCTAATCCTGTTTCAGACAAACTCCATGTCCGGCTTTCGGGTATTCTGAATGAACCGGCCGTAATAGAATTGTTTGATATGCGGGGGTCCAGGGTTCTGGACAAGGCAGTGAATATTTCAGAAGGGCAGGTTTCAGAACTTGATACCCGTCACTTGCCGGCCGGTATCTATCAGCTTATTTTGAAAACAAGTCAGCAGGTTTGGAAGGCCCGGGTGGTTAAGTAATGGATCGGCCCTCATCAAAAAAGCAGACATTCCGGGGTTCCATATCCCCGGAATGTCTGCCAAATTGATTCATAAAACGCAGATATACAATTCCTTATCCCATTTAGATATGGAATGACAAAAGCTCATGCATCTCAAATTTCATGCTTGATGCCGGAAAGGTGGGAAGGTACTAAGCAGGAATTGGACAATTGGGGCCGGTTGGCTTGCCTGTCTTTTTTTATTTGATTTGAAATGTAAAGGGGAGTAAGAATTTTGGCCATTAAGGCAAGAGGGGTGAAATGCCCTCCGGCAAACCCCCCACAAAAAATAAGCAGGGCTTCTGGTTTTCCCTTTTCAATTTCCCCTAAATTGCCCGCTGCCTATTTAATACGCCAACCGATGATACATCATTTTTCCACGACACCGCAAAGCCTTTTCGAACACCTTGAAACACAATTTCTTAAACCCCGGATGGACCGAAAACCTGTCCATTATTTCTGCGGCAACAGCCTGGGTTTGCAGCCCATTATGGCCCGGCATTTCATCAACGAGGTGCTGAACGACTGGTCTGAACTCGCTGTTGATGGTCACTTTTATGCCACCAACCGCTGGTACGATTACCACAAAAAACTGATTCCCTCACTGGCCCGCCTTGCCGGTGCCGAGCAGGAGGAAGTAACCGCCATGGGAACCCTCACCGGCAATCTCCATCTGCTTATGATTTCTTTTTTCAAGCCGCATGGCAAGCGAACCAAAATCCTGATGGAGGCCGGCGCTTTTCCTTCTGATCAGTATATGGTAGAAAGCCAGCTGCGCTTTCACGGCCTTGACCCCGACCAGCACCTCATAGAAGTAAAGCCAAGGGAAGGTGAACGCATTTTGCACACTGAAGATATCCTGAAGGCCATTAAAGATGCAGGCGAAGAGCTGGCTCTGGTTTTGTTTTCGGGTGTGCAATACCTCACCGGACAGGTTTTTGATATGGAGGCCATAACCAAAGCCGGGCATCAGGCCGGGGCCAAAGTAGGTCTGGATCTGGCCCATGCCATGGGCAATGTACCCCTGAAACTACATCAGTGGAAGGTGGATTTTGCTGCCTGGTGCAGTTACAAATACATGAATGGAGGGCCGGGAGCTATTGCCGGCCTGTATGTGCATTCGCAATATGCCAACAGGCCCGACCTTCCCCGCTTTGCAGGCTGGTATGGCTACGATGAAGAAACCCGCTTTCTCATGGAAAAGGGTTTCAAACCTATGCCGGGTGCACAGGGATGGCAGCTGAGCAACGAAAATGTTATGTCTATGGCCTCACTGCGCTCTTCCCTGCAGCTTTTTGATCAGGTGCCGCTTGACTGGCTGGAAGAACAACGAAAAGAATTAAACAATCACCTTAGTGCTGTGGTGGGAAAATACGGGGATCTCTCCATCCTGACACCTGCAAAAAGGGGTGCACAGCTCTCCATTGTGGTAAAAAACGGCAAGGGCAAACAACTCTTTCAGCACCTCCATCAAAACAAGATTCTGGGAGACTGGCGTGAACCGGATGTCATTCGCCTAACCGCAGCACCCATGTACAATACCC
Source organism: Catalimonadaceae bacterium (assembly GCA_044359055.1). Lineage (GTDB taxonomy): Bacteria > Bacteroidota > Bacteroidia > Cytophagales > Flexibacteraceae > CAMDMI01. The sequence continues at coordinate 3,962 of JBIKMV010000120.1, read as the reverse complement.
ATACTGACATTGAAAGTGTGGACGAAGCACTGCAGAAATTTTTCGCATAAATCATTCTAAACCATTAAATATTAACATTCTATGAGTCTGTGGGACCGCTATGAAGAATACCGCCGGCTGCTTCTGCTAGACGAGGTACACCGCAAACGCATCCACCATTTTCTGGAAGGGCCTCAGTCAAGGCAAAACGAACTGGTCTTTGCACTCAAAGTTTTCTGGGAATTCTTCACCAGCTTCCGAAAACTCCATTTCATAGGCCCATGCATTACGGTTTTCGGATCTGCCCGGTTTGATGAAAACCATCCCTATTATGTGGCTGCCAGAGAGTTTGGAAGGAAAATTGCCAAACTTGGCTTTACCACCATGACAGGCGGAGGGCCCGGAATCATGGAAGCGGCCAACCGGGGTGCTTACGAGGCAGAAGGCTTGTCCATCGGATGCAACATCGTTCTTCCCCGTGAACAAAAGGAAAATCCATATCTGCACCGCTTTGTAGATTTCCGGTACTTCTTTATCCGTAAAACCCTGCTGGTGAAATACTCCTTTGCTTTTGCCATCTTTCCGGGAGGCTACGGCACACTCGATGAATTTTTTGAAACCCTTACGCTCATCCAAACCAAAAAAATAGAGGGGTTTCCCGTGGTACTGTTCGGAAAAGAATACTGGACACCCGTATTGGACATGATGAAAAAAATGGCTGCCGACGGCACCATTCTGGAGGAAGACCTGAATATTTTTCTGGTTACCGATTCGGTGGATGAAGCTTTGGAATATATCCGCAAAGAAACCTTCTCCCGTTTTGAAATCCAGAAAAGGCGGGCCATTTCCCCGATTTCAGTATTTTTCGAAAAATCTTTTCAGAGGAATCACGCACATAAAAAACCATAAGATGGATGTAAGAATAAAATTCCTGGGTGCCAACCGCACTGTGACCGGCTCAAAACACCTTCTGGAAATAGACGACAAGCGGATAATGATAGACTGCGGTATGTTTCAGGGGATGAAAATGCTGCGCCTCCGCAACTGGGAAACCTTTCCTGTGGACCCGGCTTCCATAGATGCCATCATCATGACCCATGCCCATATTGACCACAGCGGATATCTTCCCCGGCTGGTCAGGGATGGATTTTCAGGGCCGATTTATTGCACTACTGCCACGGCAGACCTGATGGAACTTCTGCTCCGGGATTCGGCCAAGCTGCAGGTAGAAGAAGCAGAATATACCCGCAAAAAGGGATACTCAGTCCACAAAAATCCTGAACCGCTTTACAATGAAAAGGATGTGGAAAGGGTCTTGCCCTTGCTGCGAACGGTGGATTTTGAGCACAGGGAAGAAGTTTTTCCCGGGGTTGATTTCGAATATTTCAAAGCTGGTCATATTCTCGGGGCTGCTATGGTGATGGTCCATCTGAAAGGCAGCGAGCAAAGGAAAACCATTTTGTTCTCCGGTGATCTGGGCCGGTACGAAGACCCCCTTCATCCCTATCCTGCCCAAGTACGGCATGCGGATGTGCTTTTCATAGAGTCAACCTATGCAAATAAGACACCTGTTCACCTGAATGTGGAAGAGCAACTGGCCATGAAACTCCGTACAGCCCTGAAGAAAGGCGGTTGTGTGGTGATTCCTGCTTTTGCCGTGGGGCGTACCCAGATGATTCTTTTTTACCTTCGGCGGCTGTTCCAGACCGGGCGGATGGAGCCATGCAAAGTTTTTGTGGACAGCCCGATGGCAATAGCGGCAACCCAGCTCTACAAAGATTACCTGAAAGACAAATACAATGGTTTTCAGCCGGAAGGCAATTTGTTTGATTTTCCTACCCTCCATTATGTGTCGGAGCAAAGTCAGTCCATTGGCCTGAATGAAATCCATTCGGGTGCCATTATCATTTCAGCAAGCGGAATGGCCACGGGTGGAAGGATTCTGCACCATCTGGCCAACCGCCTTCCCCGCAAGGAAGACACCATTTTGTTCATCGGTTTTCAGGTAGAGGGTTCCCGCGGGCGTGATTTGCTGGATGGCAAGCCGGAGATAAAGATTTTCGGAGAGTATTTTCCGGTTTATTGCCATGTGGATCAGGTGGAAGGCTTCTCGGCCCATGCCGACCGGGATGAGCTTCAAAAGTGGCTAAGGGGTTTCACTTCAGGCCCGAAGATGACCTTTGTGGTCCATGGTGAGATTGCCGCAGCGGTGGCCATGCAGGATTTCATCCGAAATGACCTCGGCTGGAATGCCATGATTCCTGAATATTTGGAAAGCTACAAGGTATTTACCGGTATCTGATTTCCTATCCTTCCTTTCTTTTCAAAGAAACTTTCATGAGTTTCAGAACTCTCTATTTCCAAAAAAAGCAGACTCCTCATCAAACCGAATGCGGATCAGCCTGATCAGGATTTGCGGGACCATGGTTTTCCAGTTCAGCTTCGTGCAATTTGCCTTTGAGCCGAAGTTTCAGCCTCTCAACGGTGTAATACATGGAAGGCACGATGATGAGGGTAAGAAAGGTAGAAAATGTTAGTCCGAAAATGATGGTCCAAGCCAGAGGTCCCCAGAAAACCACCGAATCACCACCAAGGAAAAACTCCGGATCCCCATGGGTAAACAGGCTTCCAAAGTTGATATTCAGTCCCAGAGCAAGAGGAATCAAACCGAGAACAGCAGAGGAGGCCGTTAGAAAAACCGGAATAATCCGGATGGAAGCAGCCTCGGCAATGGCCCTGGAAAGACCAAAGCCCCGGTTTCGCAGTTCATCTATAAATTCTATGAGAATGATGCCGTTTTTCACCACAATGCCGGCCAAGGCAATGATGCCCACACCAGTCATCACAATGGAAAAGGTCATATGGGTAAGGGCAAAACCAAGCAGTACGCCAATCAGCGAAAGCACCACAGTTCCGAAAATGATCAGGGGTTTGGAGATGGAATTGAACTGGGTGACCAGAATCAGGAACATTAAACCTAGGGCCATGAAAAATGCAACCACAAGAAAATCAGCGGTTTCTTTCTGGTCTTCCTGAGCTCCTCCCATTTTTACGGTATAGCCGGTGGGAATTTCCATTCCGGCAAGCACTTCGCGGATCTGTTGATTGACCTCGTTTTCATTGTATCCTGTCAGCACATTGGACGACAAGGTAACCATGCGCTCCTGATTTTTCCGGTTGATGCCGGAGTAACTGCTTTCGTACCGGATGCGGGCCAGCGAACTGATGGGAATTTGTCTGAATGCACCGCCCACTGCCATATCGCGGTAACTGATGTTGAGATTGAGCAGTTTTTCGACCTGATCGCGGTTGTCGGCTCTGAGTCTGAGCATGATGGGATATTCATCTTTGGCATCCCGGAATTTGGAGATTTCCTTTCCGTACAGCGCATTTCGGATTTCTAGCGCAATCTGGGCTGTGGAAATGCCTTGTTGGGTGGCTTTTATTCTGTCTATATCTACGATGATTTCGGGCTTGTTCAGCACCAGATCCGATTTCAATTCTTCCACACCTTTTACTCCGGCCTTTTCTATTTCAGCTTTTACTCTAGTTTCCAGATGCTTGAGTTCTGAAAAGTTTTCACCCGAAATCTCAATGGCTATGGCCTTGCCGGTTGGGGGCCCATTTTTTTCCATTTCTACTGTGATTTCGGTACCCGGAATTCCGCGGAGTGCCTCTCTTACTTTGTCCAGAATGGCTAAGGTGGATACATCTAGCCGTTGATCAAAGCGAACGAATGCCACAGTAACTTTGGATTTGTGCGGTGCCACCACACGGTCGGGATTCTGAGGGTCTCCGGCACCGATTCCCACATTGGAAATCACGGATTTCACATATTTCCGGTATGGCGATATCACCTCATTGACCCTTTTTTCAATGATTCGGGTAACCGAATCGGTAACACCGGCGTCGGTACCGATGGGCATCTGATTGTACACATATACAAAGTTGGGTTCGCCATTGGGGAAAAACTCCACCTTGGG
>JBIKMV010000119.1:0-8729 GCA_044359055.1 Catalimonadaceae bacterium | reverse complement strand
AACCCTGGGGACCGGAAGACACAGGCAGTAATATGCGCAGCGGCTGTGCTGTAACCTGTATGTTTTTTCCTATCCATTCGTGGTCATAATACAGGGAAACCCTGTCGCCATCTTCTTCCTGATCGTCTTTTAATTCCAGAAAAACAGTATCGCTTTCGATGGGGATTTCTTTTTTGTAGGAAACAGTTCTGCCACTTAACTGAGATATGATTGCATTTTGCTTCAGATACTTCAGCTCAAAATTGAATTCATTCTGATTGGGCTCACCGATAAAACTCAATACATTTCGGTTCAGCTGCCAGACTCCTTTTTTGTTGCATCGGTAACTTACCGGCCGCATGGAATTTGGAAAAATCCAGGCCCTGGCATAATTCTTGAAATTTCCCGGGTGGGTCCAGTCGAATCTTTTGCCGTAAGGGTTGTCGGCCGGCCGGGTATCGAAGGGAATAATAAGGGTATCGCCATTGCGCACGATTACCTTGCTCCAGTCGAAAGCAGACAGGATGTTCTCGCCACCCGGAGGGTAGAAGGATATGGTACCCTTATTGCGCTCATCTGCAGAGTCTTTGATGGGTCTGGGAAATTCATAGAGATAGCTGAGGGTATCATACATGCCCTTCCAAAAGGCATCGCTTTCGAAAGAGGTTTTTTTGCTGGTTTGAAGTTCAAATCCGGTAAGGCCATCGGCATGGATAAACTTCACCTTTTGGTTGTAGTCGTATTTTCCGAGGGTTTCCTTCACCTGTTTCAGGATATCAACGCTCGCAGGTCTGGCCGGAGGAGGTGGCGCCTTTTTCCTGGCTTGCGCCAAAGAGAAAAGGGGAGACATTGCATTCGAAACCAAAAAAAAGAGGAGTGCAACACATTTCTTCATGATTTTTTTCGGAATCTGATTCTGCAATGGTAAAAAAAAACAAAATAAATCAGGAATTTATCCCTCAGGTTTGAATGATTCCCACATTAAATGCCCGGGTAACGGGTGCATGATTGGCTGCTTCTATGGCCATGGATATCATTTTGCGGGTCTCGGAAGGAAGGATGATTTCATCTACCCAAAGCCTGGAAGCTGCAAAATAAGGCGAAGTCTGCGCGTCGTAACGGGCTTTAATCTTCTGAAAAAGAGCCCTTTCTTCTTCCGGTGTTATTTCTTTTCCTTTGGCCTGAAGCGTAGCTTTTTCAATTTGCAAAAGGGTATTGGCTGCCGATGCTCCGCTCATGACGGCAATCTGAGCCGATGGCCAGGCAAAAATAAACCTCGGATCGTAAGCCTTTCCGCACATGGCATAATTGCCCGCTCCATAGCTGTTTCCCACGGTAAGGGTAATTTTGGGAACCACGGAGTTGGAGACTGCATTCACCAGTTTTGCTCCGTCTTTGATGATTCCCCCATGTTCGGAACGGCTCCCGACCATAAAACCGGTAACATCCTGAATAAACAAAAGGGGAATTTTCTTCTGATTGCAGTTCATGATAAAGCGCGTTGCCTTATCTGCCGAATCGGAATAAATGACACCACCCATCTGCATTTCGCCCTTTTTGCTTTTTACAATTTTGCGCTGATTGGCTACAATGCCCACTGCCCAACCATCAATGCGGGCATATGCACAAACAATGCTTTTTCCATACAGGGCTTTATATTCTTCCCACTCGGAGTTGTCGCACAGTCGCCTGAGCAATTCATACATATCGTAGGGCTTGGCCCGGTCGGCAGGAAAAAAGTCGCTGATGTCGCTGAGGCTGCCATGGGGCGGCAGGGCAGGCGTACGGCTGAAGCCAGCACGGGGCTGTTCGCCGAGTTTGTCGATAATGTTGCGGATGGATTTCAGGCAGGCTTCGTCATTGGGATGCTTGTAATCGGTAACGCCCGAAATTTCGCAATGGGTGGAGGCACCGCCCAAGGTTTCATTGTCCACATCCTCGCCAACGGCAGATTTCACAAGGTATGAGCCGGCAAGAAAGACCGAACCTGTACCATCCACAATCATAGCCTCATCGCTCATGATGGGCAGATAAGCGCCACCCGCCACGCAGGAACCCATGATGGCGGCAATCTGCACTATGCCCATACTGCTCATGATAGAGTTATTTCTGAAAATCCGGCCAAAGTGCTCTTTATCAGCAAATACATCGGCCTGAAGGGGCAGGTAAATGCCGGCAGAATCCACCAGATAAATGATGGGCAGGCGATTTTCCATGGATATTTCCTGAAGACGGAGATTCTTCTTTGCCGTAATCGGAAACCAGGCTCCCGCCTTCACGGTGGCGTCGTTGGCCACAATCACACACATCCGTCCGGATACATAGCCGACTCCCGCCACCGTACCGGCCGATGGGCAACCTCCCTCCTCTTCATACATGTCCTCACCGGCAAAAAGTCCGATTTCCATAAAGTCTGTTTCTGCATCGGTGAGAAAGGAAATCCGCTCCCGTGCGGTGAGTTTTCCTTTCTTTTTGTGGGCCTCAATGCGTTTTTCACCGCCACCGAGGTGGGCCTTCTTGCGTTTTTGGATGAGCAACTGCTCTATGTTCTCCACGGTATTGATTTCAGTGCCAGAGGTTTGAGAACTCATGAAAAAAGAAAATATTGGTTTGGTGTATTGGGGGCAAAGAAGCGAAATTTGGCCTCAATTTCATAAACAAAGGAAGCAACGGGTTTTTCAGGGAAATGAAGAAAGGTATTGATGCCAAATGGTTTTTTGAAGGGCCCGTAAGCAACCGATTGGTGGTTCAGAAAATGGTGCAGCATATTATTGCTGCAAACAAGGGGAATCAGCTTGCATTTTTTGCTGCAAAAATTCTAAGGCCTACCCCGGGAACCATGTCACAGAAGAAAAAAATTAAGTATGAATGGTCCAGAACTTAAATAAAAAGGGAAAGTTCAAATTTGCCAAGAGATTAGTTAATCCATTTTTTTCTAAGAAAAGAGTTTGAACCTTGTGATAAAAAGCCAATATTCAAAAAAAACCGACTTGTGACCATTTTTTGGGCCGTCAAAAAAACAACCGTAAAGAACATCAAAATTATCCATAATGATCAAAAGGAAAATATCAGAAATAAATGCAAATACAGACACATGTAATAAAACCAATATGCTTACTATTTTGATTTTTTACCCTACAAAAAAATGAAAAAGATTTTATTTATTCATCAATCTTCAGAATTATACGGATCAGACAAAACCTTGTTGAGTTTTTTATCAAGCTACAACAAATCTTTGTTAATTCCTATCGTAATTTTACCAGTAGAGGGTCTATTAAAAACAGAAATTGAAAAATTAAACATAGAATGTCATGTTATTCCGGTCATGAAATTACACCGAAAAATGTTTACATTTTTTAATCTTTTTAATTTTTTAAATATGTATTTTTACTCCATTAAAAAATTAAAAAAACTACACAGTATTAATAATTTTGACACAGTTTATTCAAATACAATTTCTGTTTTAATCGGTTTTTTCTTTTCTAAAATAAATAAAATACATCACATTTGGCATGTTCATGAAATTATTGATAATTCTATTATAATAAAAAAAATATTTACTTATTTTTTATCTAACAAATCAAACAATTTGCTTATTTTTAATTCAAGATCAACCCAAGAATTCTGGAATATTACCACAATTAAAAATGAGGTTATATGGAATGGAGTTTACCCTCCTGAAGAAAGCAATAGGGCTGAAACAGAGCGAGTAAGAAAAGATTTCTTTCATACGAGTGATGCAATTTGTATAGGTTTGGTGGGAAGAATAAATCGCTGGAAAGGTCAGAACTTATTGCTCAATGCATTTGAAAAGCTGAAAAAAATTCACGAAAAAATTCTTTTGATATACATAGGCTCAGCTCCTCAAGGCCAAGAGTATTTAGAATCAGAATTGAAAAAAAATATTGAAAAAAAAGGTTTGAAAAATTTTGTGCGTCATATTCCCTTTCAAAGTGACATTTATCCTTTTCAAAAGGCACTGGATATTATTGTTGTACCCTCTACCGAACCGGAACCTTTTGGGCTGGTTGCAATTGAAGGGATGTTTGCAAAAAAACCTGTGGTTGCAGCCAACCATGGCGGCTTAAAAGAAATTGTCGTTGACAGCGAAACTGGCTTTACATTTTCACCAGGAAGCGAAAATGAATTGTTTTTTTGTTTAGAAAAATTAATTCTATCCAGTACATTAAGAATAAAATTCGGTGAAAACGGATTTAAAAGAGCGAATCAACTTTTTTCACTAGACACATATGTAAAAAATATTGAAAATGCCGTTTTGAACTCCTGATTTTTTTTGTTTATATTGGATTATTTCTCAAGCTTGCTGAGCTCAAATAAAATCAGCAAATCAAAAAAAACCTGTAATTTTGTTCTTTGGTTTTTATATTCTCAGAATGGAATTCTTTGCAGTTATTGGTTTTGTTCTTTTGGGTACCAACCTTACCATTCCCACAATCCATAATAAATAGTGGAATTGTAAGGATTCTGTGGAATTTTACGGGCCCCACTTCCGTTTTTATCCCTTGTTTGGTTCAATAAAGAGAAATATTTTTTCGGCAGTTATTCAAAATGCTGTCTCCGGAATTTGCATCTTTTTGCTATACAAGTTCTTGATTCAAACCCTTGGAATGCAAAGACTTGGCCTGTATTCTCTCTTATTGTCCATCACCAGTACTTTGGGCGCTTTCAATGCCGGTTTTTCCGGGAGTTTGGTGCGGTATGTTTCAATTTTTAATGCAGAATCTAAACCCGAGAAGGCCATTTCATTAATTGGAACCTTATTTTCTTCCTTATTGGCTTTTTTTACCATTTTGGTGGTCCTGCTCAATTGGGGATCCGGAGAACTATTGAAACTAATGCACCTAGGTGCATCTGAGGCTGCAGAATTTAATCAGCTTCTGCTGTTGGCAAGTCTGGTATTTCTAATAGGAGTTTTAGGGGGTGTATTTCTTTCAGCGCTGGAGGGACTACAAAAAGTCTATATAAAAAACTACATAGTTTCAGCGGTTGCCTTCAGCAATCTAATTATTTCAATATTGTTAATTCCTCATTACGAACTGAAAGGTCTTTTTATTGCCTATCTAATATCAAATGGTCTGGCTTATCTGGCCGCCTGGATTTTTTTGCAAATGCATCTGAACAGAACGATATTTTTTTTCCCCATTTCCTGGAACAAAGAATTGTTCCGTCTAACCTTTCACTACAACATCACCTTTCAGGCAATTTCTGTCAGCAGCTTATTCTACGACCCTCTGCTGAGGATTTTGCTGGTACGCTTTGAAGGATTGCCAATGGCAGGGATATATGAACTTGCAAATAAATTGATATCCCAGGCTCGGGGTATATTAGTGGCTGTCAATCAAAGTTTGGTACCCGTATTTGCTGGATTAGAAAACCAGGATTCCAAAACAAGGATGTCGCTATTCAAACAATCTCACAGGCTTATTTTTGCGATGGGCAACCTGGTTTTCGGAATGCTGGCCGCGGTTTTGCCCCTCATTTCTATTGTTTGGATTGGCTCTGCCAACCTGCAACTGATGGTGGTGGTGCTTATCCTAATTCCGGGATGGCTTTTCAATACATTGTCATTGCCGCCTTACTTTGCCAATATTGGGCTTGGGCATCTTAAACCTGTACTATTTCACCATTTGGCCATGGCCTTAATTGTCCCTATTTTTTGCTACCTGTCCGGATTATTAGGTTATAAATATGGGGTGGTATTTTCCTGGTCTATTGGATTGATGCTCTGCAGTGTCCCGTTAATTTTTATTTTTTTTCACAAGCACAATCTTTCTTTACGACATATTGCCCCCTCGGGCTTCCAATGGCTGGTATTTTCCCACATTGCAATCATAATGGCTTGGATGGCAATTTGGAATAAAGCAGATGCATTATCGATTGTAGAATGTGGGGGGTTCTTCCTTTTTGGGCTGTCCTTGTATTTATTTTCCTATTGGAAAGCCGGATTTATCAAAGAGGCATGGCATATTTTAAAAAAATAATGGATTGAAGCTTATGAAAGATTTTCTGCTTCGGAATTTCAATAAAGTTGCATCATCGGCCGGGCTTCGTTTGTTGTCCGATGAAGTCGGAACCAATCCGGTAAAAATGCTGAATGGGCTTCTTCGCCGTTTTCAGATAGACCTGATTTTGGATGTGGGTGCCAATGTGGGTCAAAGTTCCCAAAAGTTCATTTCTTCAGGATTTACAGGTAATATATTGAGCTTTGAACCCATTCCCGGACCATTTAACAAACTGAAAAACAGGGCATCCAAAAACCCAAAATGGAAGGTTTTTCAGGCCGCCATTGGCGACCTTGACGGCGAAACTGAGATTCATGTGGCAGGAAATCTCGAAAGCAGTTCTGTTCTCTCCATGTTGCCCAGACACAAGGAGGCAGCACCGGAATCAGATGAAATAAGTAAGGTAAAAACACCACTTCGCCGGCTGGATTCCTACAAAGAACAAGGTCTGATTCACGACAATGACAGAATTTTCCTTAAAATCGATGTCCAGGGATTTGAAATTCATGCACTTAAAGGGGGCATGGGAATTCTATCACAAGTACAGATTCTTCAGATAGAACTTTCTCTAGTTCCTCTGTATGATGGAAGTCCTTTGTTTGAGGAAATGCTCTTGATTTTAAAGCAATATGGTTTCACTCTATTTTCGCTGGTTCCAGGATTTACTGACCCCAAAACTGGTCAACTTCTCCAGATGGACGGCGTTTTTGTGCGGGAATGAAAGAGATAATCGTCAGCGTTATTACCGTAACCCGTAACCCAGGACCGGAAATATTGGATACCATAAAAGGAATCGGCGATTTCATCTCGGATGAAGTGGAATATATTTTGGTTGATGGAAATTCAAAACCAGAAATATTACACACGATAACAAGTAACCTCCCGGCCGGAAGCAAATTCCTAACCGAGCCCGATTTGGGAATTTACGATGCCATGAACAAGGCCTGGATTATGGCCTCAGGAAAATTTTTGCTGTTTATAAACGAAGGCGACCAACTGCTTCACCTGCCATTAAACACCCTTCGGGTTTCTGAGGCTGATGTCCTGCTGGGTTCTGTTTTTCTTGACGGTGATTGCCTTTTTCAAGGCAAAAATTCAAAATTGTTGCGTTTTCGAAACTTATGGCCTCATCAGGGAACTTTTTACAAAAGAACTGTACCTTTTCGTTACAATCCATCCCTCAAGATATTTGGGGATTTTGATTTAAACCAGCACCTGTTTTGTCTTCATTTAAAAATTGAGCAAATGCGGAATGCCGAGCCCATTGCTCGTCACCAGAGGGGTGGAATTTCAGGAAGCAGGCAGGGTTTAGATGAATTTTACAGGATAATAAGGACCAATTTTGGACTATGGGCCGTTATTATTGCATTCTTATGGTTTAAACTGGACGGGTTAAAAAAGAAACTGTACTTGTATTTATGACAATTTTACTAATTCAATTTATTCTGCTTCTGCTCATTTTCTTTTCGCTCCTAAAGAAAAAACCCATTCTGTTTGTTTTAGCCGTAACTTTTCAAATCCTGATTTACGATGTCCTCTCAGTATTTTCAGACGAGCAGATTCCGGTTTGGATTCGTTGGCCAATGAAAGGCTGGCAGGAACTGATATTTGTTTATTCCGGTATTTATTTTTTACGAAAAGGCCTAAAGTTACCCACGACTACCTGGATTTTTTTCTTCCTTGGTTTAATGGGCTTGCTCATGGGATTTATCCATGGCAGTCCTCCGGAACAGATTATTCAAGGTTTTAGACTTTACCTGATTCTTCCTTTCTCTCTTTTTTTACTCCTTGAAAGCGGTATTTTTAACAAACTACCCATTTTTCATGCTGCTATTTTGCTGATTGGATTTTGCTGCCTTTCGGTTGTCTATTCGCTTTGGCTCGATACACAGTTCAAGGGAGAGCTGTGTTTCTTGTGGTTTTATGATTTTGTAGATAAAATTCATCCTATCGAAGCAGCAAGATTTAATTATATTAGAAACGAAGGACTTCGGGCAACCGGATTTTTCATCAGCCCCCTCATTCAATCGGCCATTCTGGGTTTTGCCTCTTTAATCAGTTTGAGCTTTGTTTTAGAAAAAAAAGGAGCCCTTGTAACCCGACTGCCCTATCTTTTGATTGCTATCCTTCTGGTTGGTGGATTGTATTTATGCAGGACACGCATCGGCTGGATAATTCTGTCGGGAGGATTTATTCAGTGGCTTAGTCTTCAGTTTTTCAATAGGAACCGATTTTATAATCCTTTCTATTTACCCGCCTTCTTTGTTATACTTACCTTTACTTGGCTTTTGTCAGGCTTTTCTTCAGACCCTTCAGCCAATGGCCGCCTTGATCAGTATGCTTTTTGTTTCGAAAATTTCAAATTTTTGGGTTATGGCTTTGGTCATGTCTTCACCATTACTCTTTTCGACTCATTAATTATTTCTTCAGCACTACTATTTGGGATTTTTTCAATATTTTATCTGATGATACCAATTGGGGTTTGTTATTTCATTTCCCAAATTCCCCTTAACAGAACAAATTATAAAAATTATATGGATACAAATTTTTTGTATAAACCTATTTTTGGATTTTCTTTTTTTATTCTTTACATGATGGCTTTTCAATTCACCACAGGTGGGCCTACAATTCAACTTTTTTACTGGTTTTCTTTTCTTATTTTAAATGATAATCATAAAAAAATAGAAAAAAAATAAGATGAAAGATAAACCTTCAGTCTTGGCTCTT
>JBIKMV010000118.1:0-8802 GCA_044359055.1 Catalimonadaceae bacterium | reverse complement strand
CAAGGTGGCCGAACTGAGCGCAGAAGAAAGGGCCGAACTGAACAAAGCGCCCTTTGACCTCCGGGCTTATGAAAAAGACCTTGATATTGATTCGGTTTGGGGCGAAAAAGGCTACAGCACCCTTGAAAGAACCGGTATTCGGCCAACCCTGGATGTGAACGGCATCTGGGGAGGCTATACCGGCGAAGGGTCTAAGACCGTTCTGCCTTCCAAAGCCTATGCGAAAATTTCCATGCGCCTGGTGCCCAATCAAACTCCGGATGAAATCACGGCCCTGTTCAAAAAGCATTTTGAGTCCATCGCTCCTGCCGGTACACGGGTGGTGGTGAAGCCCCATCATGGAGGTGAACCGGTGGTAACCCCCACAGATTCAAAAGAATACAAGGCAGCCGAAAGGGCCATGGAGCGCACCTTTGGCAAAAAGCCCATCCCGACCCGGGGCGGAGGCAGCATTCCAATCGTGGCTTTGTTTGAGCGGGAACTCGGTCTGAAATCGGTCCTTTTTGGCTTTGGTCTGGATTCGGATGCCCTGCACAGCCCGAATGAGAACTACGGGGTTTTCAATTACTTCAGGGGAATTGAGACCATTCCTTTGTTTTTTGAGGAGTATGGAAGGAACCATTAAAATAATCTAAGATGAAATTGCATAAATTAAATCTGGTCAATTTTCGCGGATTTAAAAAAGAAGAAATTAAATTTCACCCTGAAGCTACATTGTTTATAGGAGTAAATGGAGCCGGAAAAACCACATGCCTTGATGCAATTGTTATTTTTCTTTCACACCTTATTTCAGCTATTCGCCAAAAGAGAGGGACCCTCCAAATAAAGTTAAAGGACATTAGTATTGGAAAAAAAAACTCTGCTTTACATTTTACAACTGCTGAGCCGGAATTTGTTTGGACCAGCGTGAAGCATGCCCACCCAAGTGAGCAAGGAACAAGCCAAATAGTAGGAATATCTGATTACTCCTTTGTGGATTATAAAAAATCATTGCTGCAAAACCTTGATACAAATGGTTATCAATCCAATATTCCAGTTTTTGCTTTTTATTCTACAAATCGGGCTGTACTGGATATTCCATTAAGAATCAGAAAAAAGCATGAATTTCAACTTTTAGAAGCTTACGATGGGGCATTACAATCGGCTGTAAATTTTAGAAGCTTTTTTGAGTGGTTCAGAAACAGAGAAGATTTGGAAAATGAGATAAAAATAGCTGCATACGACTCGAAAATAGATTTGTTAATAACAGATCCACAATTAGAGGCAGTACGAAAAGCCATTCAGATTTTTATTCCCGGGTTTTCAGAATTAAAGGTAAAAAGGAACCCATTAAGAATGATAGTAAAGAAAGAAGGCAAAGAATTGGAAATTGGACAGTTATCGGACGGTGAAAAATGCACTTTAGCCTTGGTGGGCGACCTGGCTCGTCGTTTATCTATCAGCAATCCATCCAGCAAGAATCCACTGGAAGGGGAGGGAATAGTGCTGATAGATGAAATTGAACTTCATCTTCATCCCAAATGGCAAAGGGATTTGGTTGGTAATCTTCGGTCTGCTTTTCCAAATGTACAATTTATTCTGACCACCCACTCTCCTCAGGCTGTTGGCGAGCTGCCCCATGAATGCATTCGATTGCTTTCAAAGGATGAAATGGGAAATTTATCTTGCATCACGCCCAATCAGACTTTGGGACTTACTACAAATGAAATTCTGGAGGAAATAATGGATGCTCCTGTTCTGGATAAATGGACTCAGGAGAAAACATCTGCCTTGTACAGGCTAATAGACGAAGAAAAATGGATTGAAGCCGATGTTATGCTCAATTTACTTTTAGAAAGAAATGGCTGGACACCTGAACTTCGAAAGGCTGAAGCACTCATGGGAATGATGAAATCGGGATTCAATGATTAATATAGTCAAGGGAAAACCACCTAAAGAGTTGCTTGAATACAAGACTCGCCCTGATGCAAAGTTTGACGGGCCGGGTTTCAGTTTGATAAAGCAGGCGATAAGGTCTTCCTTATTGAAAGAGCAGGGATATCTGTGCGCATATTGTATGGTAGGGCTTGCGGACAATCCATTAAAGGTGAAAATAGAACATTGGCATTCTCAGAGTAAATATCCAGAAAAAAGTTTGGATTACAAAAACCTACTGGCTGTTTGTAAAGGTAATTCCATTGAACAAATCCATTGTGATTCTGCCAAATCCAAATTTGATAAACTTGGGCCAATTCAGAAGGATTTACACTTCAATCCCTCAAATCCTGACCACAATATGGATAGGTTAGTCAGATATTTGGCTGATGGCCAGATATTAGGGGTCTCTTTATTCGATGAAGACATTCGAGTCCTCAACTTAAATGCCAAAAGATTGGTAAATGACAGAAGAGCTATTTGGGATTCTGTAAGTAAAGTATTAAATCATAAATCCGGTTCAAGAACAAAAATCTTTATAAAAAATTTAATTAAATACAGGACGGAGAAAGAGGATGGCCGGTACAAGCCATATTGTGGTATAGTCATTTACCGACTGAACAAGAGTCTTTAAATAATTAAATCTAAATTTATTACTCCAATTTCGTCGATCCCAAAACCCTGATTATTTATTTATTATTATGGCCAAGACCAAGCTGGTTTTTTTCTGCCGCAACTGCGGACATGAATCGCCGAAGTGGCAGGGAAAATGTCCATCCTGCGGCGAGTGGAATACCTTTGCCGAAGAGCCGGTTCAGAAGGCGGCATCGCCGGGATGGTCGCCCGCCCGCTCGGTTTCACCGGGTCAGAAACTCAGAAAAATCAGCGAAATCAATTTTGAGCAGCAGGACCGACTGCCCACCCGGGACACTGAGCTTTCCCGGGTTCTGGGCGGTGGTATTGTGCCGGCATCCTTTGTGTTGATAGGCGGCGAACCCGGTATCGGCAAATCTACTCTAATGCTGCAGGAGGCCCTCAGTTTTGAAGGTCGTAAGGTGCTGTATGTGAGCGGAGAAGAGAGCCATCAGCAGATCAAAATGCGGGCCGACCGCATCGGTATTACCAATGCCGAATGTTTTGTGCTCAGCGAAACCGACCTGGATCAGATTTTTTCTTATGTACTCGACATCCAGCCCGATTTGCTGATTATCGATTCCATTCAGACACTTTATTCTTCCAAACTCGAGGGATCACCGGGTTCTGTTTCGCAAATCAGGGAATGTGCCGGCTCTTTGCTGCGCTTTGCCAAAGAAGCCGGCGTGAGCACCTTTGTCATCGGCCACATTACCAAAGACGGTAGCATTGCAGGGCCCAAACTACTCGAACATATGGTGGACACAGTTCTGCTTTTCGAGGGCGAAAGGCATATGAATTTCAGGATTCTGCGGACCATAAAAAACAGGTTTGGCTCGGGTTCGGAACTTGGCATCTATGAAATGGAAGCCCACGGACTGAAGCCTGTTTCCAATCCCTCGGAGATTCTGCTCAGCCACAGGGAGGAAGCCCTCAGCGGCGTGGCCATTGCTTCTTTGCTGGAAGGTAACCGCCCTCTCATGATTGAAGTTCAGTCGCTTGTCACACAGAGTGGGTATTCTACGCCACAGCGTTCGGGTACCGGTTTTGATGGCCGGCGCTTGTCCATGTTACTGGCTGTGCTGGAAAAAAGGGGTGGCTTCAGACTTGGCAATCAGGATGTGTTCCTCAACATAGCCGGCGGGCTGAAGGTGGAAGACCCTGCTCTTGACCTTGCAGTCTGTGTATCCCTGATTTCTTCTTTGGAAAATAAGCCCGTGGGATCGGATGTCTGCTTTATCGGTGAGGTAGGTCTTGGGGGAGAGGTCCGGCCGGTAAACCGTCTGGAGCACCGCATTACTGAAGCCGAGCGGCTGGGATTTCAGCACATTTACATCGCCGGTTCACAGATGGCCAAGCTCGCCAGCAGCAAGGGTAAATCCCGCATCATTCCGGTAAAAAAACTGGAAGAGCTCATTATGCACCTGTTTCTGAAAGCCCGGGGCTGATGTCTCAGTCGGGTTCTGCTTCCTGGTTCAGGATGGGTACGGTTTCAGGGTTATGCTTTTCGGGCCAGATAATGTCCAGAAGGTTCAGCAAAGGACCCGTCATCAGGGTGGTGGCAATGGCCATCAATACAAGCACCACAAACATTTCCGGCGAAATGATGCCCAGATCATAGCCGATATTCAGAACCACCAGTTCCATCAGCCCACGGGTATTCATCAGCACACCGAGCGAAAAAGAATTTTTCCAGGTTTGATTCATCAGTTTCGATGCCACCACTGTACCAAAAACTTTTCCTGCCACCGCCACCAGCAAAACCAAAAGGCAAACGCTCCAAAGGCCATCTGATACCAAGAGTCCGATTTGGGTCCGCAGACCGGTGAAGGCAAAAAAGACAGGGAGAAACAAAAGCAGGCTCACATCTTCTATTTTCTGTCGCAGTGCTTCCTTGATTTTCGGATCGTGGGGGATGGTCACTCCCGCCAGAAAGGCACCAAACAATGCATGAATGCCAATCACCTCTGCCACATAAGCAGAAACCAGAAGAATGAGAATGGACATGGCCACATAAGGCCGGGTAATTTGCCCCCGGAATACAAACTTTTCACTCAGATTTTTCATGAAAGGTTTGATTACCTTAAACATGATGAGTACATAGCCTACTGCAAGAAGAAGCGTAAAAATGGCAGAACCCACATTTCCGGCTTTGGCAATGGCAATGACCACCGCCAGAATACACCATGCTGAAATATCATCTGTGGCCGCACAGGTAATGGCCATTACTCCGAGTGGTGTACGGCTGAGGCCTCTCTCCTGAATGATACGGGCCAGAACAGGAAAGGCGGTAATGCTCATGCTCACCCCCATAAACAATCCGAAGGTGACAAAGGAAATTCCACCGGGTGCGAAATCGGAATACAAGCCATAGGCGAGAAAAACACCCATAAGAAAGGGAACCAGAATACTGGCATGACTCACAAAGAGGGCGGTCTGAATTCTTTTGTTCAGCAGGGAAATGTCCAGTTCCAGGCCGATGATGAACATGAACAGACTGAGGCCTATGGTGCTGATAGAGTGCAGGTTGGGCAGGCTGGCGATAGGAAAAACCGAAGACCAGATGAGGGGCATGGCAGACCCGAATACAGAAGGACCGAGGAAAATTCCTGCTATGATTTCCCCGATTACCGTGGGCTGCCCCAGCAGGCGCATGAGGTAGGAGAAAATCCTGGAAATGGAAATGATGATGATAATCTGAAGTAGTGCAATGCTGAGGGGATGGGTGAGATTGGACAAAAACTGATGGAGCACTTCATCCATCATGGCCGGCGATACAGGAGTTACCGGGCTGAAGCCCAGAGGTTGTGTTTTGGTTTCTGAGGCCTGCGTTATCTGTGTCCAGCTGTGGTTTTCGAGTTTTTGGCCGCTCCTCATCAGTTGGTAGAGGCCGAAAGAAAACAGGGCTACCATCGCCAGATAAAACAAAACCCCCTTTTTCAGGGAAGGGCCCGAAGCGGGCAATTCGGTGGTATGGGTGTGCATAGGCAGGGGTTTAGGATGAACAATTTGAAGCCTTTAAGGAGCCTTTAAAGCGAGGTGAAAGTACGGGCAAATTTGTTTTTAAAAAATGCAATTTCACAGGATGAGAAGAAGGCTTGAATCTTTCTTCAAATAAAAAATTGGGAAGCATCCTTTCCCTGCTCTACATTTGCCTTCCTTTTTTTTGATTAAAATTCTGAAAATGAGAAATTTAAAAACAATTCTACTCCCTTTTTTCCTGGTTTTTATTTCATTTCAGGCCTTCGGACAGAGGCCGGATTCCACTTCTGCGGCTGAAGAAGAAGATTACAGTGCCTATGGAAGTACCGAAGAATCGGTGAAGTACTGCACCCAGAAAGTGCGGTTTTTGTCGCCTACCAAGCTCATATCGCTTGGCTATGAAGCCCAGTTGCCATTCAAGGTTTCTTTCCCGACAGAACAGGAATTTAAAGACAAAAACCGCCTCCCGGACAGGAATCAGAGTGTTACTTTTTTAGGCGGGGCCAGATGGGCTGCCAATGCGCCGGTGATTTCAAACAACAAGTTTATCCTCAACCTCGGTGCCGGATATTATGAATCTTATATGCAGTTTAAAGAAGGGGAGGAAATCAACAACAACAGCGAGCGGCAGCTCAAATCTGCGCTTTCCCGCGGCCTGCGCACCATGGGAATCAATGCTACTGCCTTCAAGCCTCTCGACGACAAACGCTTTATCATCGGCTCGGCTATGGCCGACTTCAATGGTAATTTTGGCTGGAATACCTTCGGGGATGCTTTTCCTATGCCAACCTGGACATTCGCTGTCCTGTACGGCTGGAAGCGCAACGACAATACCATGCTTGCCTTTGGGGCTACCCAAACCTGGCGGGGCGGCGAAAGATTGTATGTGCCCCTTCTTCTGTACAATAAGACATTCAACGACCGCTGGGGGCTGGAAATCCTTGCACCGGCAAGAGCCCATGTGCGATACAATTTTTCTGCGGCTTCGCTGCTGCTGCTGGGTTATGAAATTGAAGGAAACAGCTACCGCCTTTTCAGAGGTCAGGAAGATTTCGAAGCAGGTTCGGGTCGTTTTCTGGAAGTGAGAAGGTCTGAAATAAAACCCAGAATTATTTTTGAACAAAAGCTCATGGGTTTCATCTGGCTTTCGGCCCAGGTAGGGTACCGGTATAATTTCAAATTCGGCATTTCAGAAGACCGCAACAGCGGCAGAGGGGATTTTCTGTACCGGGGCAATTTTGGCAATCCGCTTTATGGTGCCATCAGCATCAACCTGGTGAGCCCATGATTTTTTTTGGTCTTTTGCGGATGCGAAATGAGTACGGTGAGGGGAAAAAGTGCTTCAGGTGATTTCCAATTTAAGGGAAGAATTCCGGTTGACTACCAGGCCCTCCGGGTTTACATATCGTCCCTCTGATCACGATTCCGTCGGCCAAGTCCTTAGTAAAGTTATTTTTAAAAAAGTGTTGAATGAGCCCTACGAAAAACCTGGTCAACCGAAACTGCCATTTTCTTTTTTACCATTCCCACTAAAATTTTTTTAATGAAATCTATTTCTCTTAGTCTTTGCTTTATCCTGCTTACAATTTCTGTATTTGCTCAAAATGCTGATTATCAGAAAGGATATGCCCTCCGAAACGACAGTGTTACATTTCTTTTCGATGAAAGCTTGTTCCATGTAAATCCTCAGCGGGTGGTGGTGACCGGCGCTTTCCGCGGCTGGGATCAGAACATGGACGATGCCCGCTGGCAACTGAAAAAGCAGGAAGGCAAAATCTGGAGCCTCAAAATTTTCAATGGAAAATATGCGGTTCTTCCTGTTTCTTGCCCTTTCAAATTCAGGACAGATATCGGCCGCTGGCACGAACCGCCGGCCAATGCACCCAATGCAGAAGGAGGCAATTTTATTTTTATGAAAGGATTCAGAGCACCTTTTATCAGAGCCGAATTGCAGCGCAGCAAAACCATATGGGCCTGGGTGGGCGGCCACGGGGTTTCGCGGCCCCTGGATAAAAATCTTTACCGCCTTACGGATGCCAATGGCAGCGTCATTCCGATTGCCTCGGTGCTGCCAAACGACAGCAGCAAAACCCTCATCACCCCTGGCCGGGAGCTGGATATCAGGCGGGTATATTATCTGGAAATTCCTTCGCTTGGATTGAAGGCCCATTGTTCCTTTGATGGCTGGATGCGGGATTTGTATAGCGATAAAGAGTTGGGCGCCAATGTTTCAGAAAACGGCCAATCCACTACATTCAGGCTTTTTGCCCCCAGAGCCCTGAAGGTGATTCTGTATCTCTACCGAAACCAAAACGATACCATTCCTTACGAAATAAAGGAGCTCGAAAAAGACAAGGATGCCGTTTGGGAAGCATCATTGCCCGGCGATCTGCACGGGGTTTGGTACGATTTTACGGTGCATGGTCATCCCGATCCGGGGAACAATTTCTTCGAAACCCATCCTTTCCACATAAGCGACCCTTATGCCCGTGTGGTGGAAGAATCTTATGGCAAAAGCAGGGTATGGAAAAAAACCAAACCTGCTTCCCCCCTCGCCAAAGGAAGGCCGGCTCTCAAAGATTTGATTTCTTATGAAGTTCATATAGAAGACTTTACCAATCAGCTTCCTGTCCCGGCCAACCTGAAGGGTACCATCCCGGCGATGACCATTCCCGGCCTGAAAAACAGCAAGGGCCAAAAAATCGGATTCGACCATTTGCTGGACCTTGGTATCAATACGGTTCACCTGATGCCCATGCAGGAGTTTGTACATTATCCTGATGATGAGTGGAAAGCTGCCTTCAAAAACGACGCCTACATGAAAGAACAGGGGATTTCTGAGCGTGATTACAACTGGGGCTACATGACCAGCCATTCTTTCACCATTGAAAGCCGATACCGTGAACGCAAATCAGAGCCCGGTGCCCAAAGAGAACAGTTCCGAGATCTGGTACAGGCTTTTCATTCCAGGAATATTGCCGTGATTGTAGATTTTGTTTTCAATCATACCTGCTCCAGCATGCCCGAAAGGGGGTTTATGATGCCTTTTCAAGCCATAGATCAGCAGTATTATTACCGCAACAAAGACCTGAAACTGATAGGTGAATATGGCAACGAAACCAAGTCGGAAAACCGGCCCATGGTGCAGCGCTGGATTCTGGATCAGTGCCGTCATTTTATTGAAGAATTCGGGGTGGATGGCTTCAGGATTGATCTTGCCGGACAGACCGATCAGCAAACCCTGAAAATGCTGCGCAGGGAGCTGGGCCCCGA
>JBIKMV010000117.1:0-8807 GCA_044359055.1 Catalimonadaceae bacterium | reverse complement strand
CTAATCTGAGACAAAAAAACCCCGGAAGGTGTCCGGGGTTTTCAGGAGGGGTTTACCTGTCGTAAACTAAGGCACCGAAGCAGGACTCACAGGAATCTGAGGACCGGATAGATTCGGGTTCTCTTTTTTCGGGCCCTTGGGCAGGGTGTAGGGCATGAAAGATTCCAGCAGCGTGTTGATTTCGCCGACCAGCCGCTGATAGCCTGCAGTATCGGCCCCATCTTCTTTGGCCGTATTGAACCGGCTGGCAATCAGGGCAAACAAGCGATCAATAATAGGAATAACTTCCTTTTTGAGCTTTCCGAAGGCCGGAATGTCAGACCCGAGGCTCATTGTGGTATTCCGGACTTTAAACCGGTCTTCAAAATTCTGATTGCTGTCATCCAGATTGGTCACCCATTCCTGAAGGCCCAGCGTAGAAACCGCAGCCATATTCTGCGGGTCTGTCCGGATGATTTGCACCACATTGTCCAATATCGCCGATTTGGCCTGATAGTTCTGGCGAAGGACATTTTTTGCTCTGGACCGGAGCATGAAGCGGAGTTGCCTTGCCGCCTCTTTTTTTTCTGAGCTTCCGGCCCTGGAATACCCCTCCACGATCAGCTGAAAGCCCAAAAAGACATCCCCTCGCAAGACATCGAGCTCCCTGATGACCTTGGAATCGGCATATGCCCTTTCCTGATTCAGGGCCTGCTGCAGACGGACCTGCATTTGCGCCAGTTCCTCAACCGGCTTATTGATTTTCAGGGATTCGGCACCCGCCTCCTCCGCTTTGTCCACCAGTAACTTTACCAGTTGACTGAACTCTGAATTTGTCAGAGCTCTAAAACTAAATTTTTTTGTCATAATTTAAAAAGTTAAAAATTTCTGCCATATGGCATTGCTGCAAAATTAAAATGGTATATGACTTCAAAAAAAATCTTTTTGAAACTTTTCTTCAAAAAAAATGAATTTTCTATTCTACTCTGATTTTTATTTTTTCAATAGCTTGATTTTCAGTATTTAATAAAGAATTATTTCACAAGTTTTTAACTTCTTTTTCTTATTCTTATTTTCATTCTTTGGGCTTTTACCACATCCGACAAATAGTTTTTTTGGAAATTATTTCCATTTCATAATCCCTATAAGAATTTTTACTGATTTCTGTTCATTTTTTTCACAATTTACTTTAAATATTTTTCGTTGACTATCAGGCATATATCAATAAAAAACGGCCAACACATTGATAATAAGAAAATTAAATTAGAATGATAGGCTATGTAGTTTCTTATGCGTAAAATAAGTCCTACATATATCCAACAAAAAATAGAACTGAAAAATGCTTCTTGAATAACAATCATCTCAGAATCTTCTCACCTTGAAAGTTTCCCCAACGAATAGAAACCGGGCTTTATCCATACTCCCTGAGGCCTTAATGGGCCAATACCATTTCTCCCATGCATCCAAAAGGCTGCGCCTTATCACACCAGCCAAAGACAAGCCTGCCCGGATTACTTCCGGAAACCCCTCCTGAACCTGTTTCGGCAAAACTTCTTCCCCCCTCATTTTGTCCATTCCCCATCCTTTGCCTAATTTGCCTCTCGTATGCTCAGGGCTTTTGCTTTGTTTCTTTTCCTTTTTTGCAGCAGCCTGCAGATGGCCGGGCAGAGCGGCCTGAAGCCCAAAGCTTTTTTTGACCGTGATTCGGTACAGATCGGAGAAAAAATCCGGCTGTCGGTTTTTCTGGATTATCCAGGCTCTTTTAAAATCCTGTTTCCCGATACCAATTACGATTTTCAACCTTTCGAAATCCTGAAAAGGGAGTTTTTTCCTACCCGCACCCGCAACAACATCAGCCGAGATTGCGTGGTATATGAATTGAGCCCCTTCATGCCCGAAGAGATTCAGCAGATTCAGATTCCCATTTTTCAGTTTCTGGAAAAAGATTCCCTCAGCTGGTATTCCAATACCGCAACGGCACACATAGTACCGGTTATCAGGGGGCCTATGCCCGAAAAGCCGGTTTTTGAAACCGCTCTTTCTCCCGTACCTGTGGCCCGGAGTATCAATTATCCCTACATCATCATCGGGGCTTCGGCCATCATTCTGCTGGTGCTCATCGTCAACTTTTTCTTCGACAGGCCCATTCAAAAATTCATTTACCTCTTTCTGGAAGCCAGGAGGCACAAAGCCTACCTGAATCAGTTCGAAAAAATCAATGCCCGTATGGAAAATGCCCTCACTGTAGATGCAGTTGAAAAACTATTGGTTACCTGGAAAAAATATCTGCAAAGGGTAAACGAGCATCCCTACACCAGTTTTACCAGCCGTGAAATTTATCAGGTTCTGCCCGATCCGGTGCTCCGCGATGCCCTCATGGAAATAGACCGCTGGATTTACGGAGGCCTGGACATGAAAGACTGGCGGAGCAACTTCGCATACCTGAAAGAGATATCCATTCAGTTTTACCAGAAAAAGAGGGAAGCCATCCGAAATGGAAAGTTTGAGTAAAATTCCCGAATGGTGGGACAGCAAATGGTTTCAGTACGAAACCCTGTCATCGTTTCAATACGAAAATGCCGTGTTCCTGTATTTCATGGGCCTTATTCCTCTGGTCTTCCTGCTCAGGTTTCTGCTTTTTGTCAATTTCAGGCAGAAAATAGAAGTGGCCTTCTTTGCCCGTACCCTGCGTACGCACTGGTCTGTATACCTTCGGTTTCTGCCCGATCTGGTCATAGCCTGCATTCTTGCCCTGATTATTTTGGCACTGGCCAGACCACAGAAAACCCTTGAAAATGTGGAAAGAACCTCGGAAGGCATCGATATCATGCTGGTGCTCGACATCTCCGAATCCATGAAACTGCAGGATTTCAAGCCCGACCGGCTCGAAGCCGCCAAGGAGGTGGCCAAGGGCTTTGTAAGCGGCCGCCTGCAAGACCGCATCGGCCTGGTGGTTTTTTCCGGGGAGGCTTTCTCGCTTTCGCCCCTCACCAATGACTACGACCTGCTGTATCGCTTTATAGAAGATATTGATTTTCAGATGATCAACAAAAGTGGCACAGCCATTGGACTGGCCATCGGGGTGGCTACCAACCGCCTGAAAGAATCTTCTGCCAAATCCAAAATCATGATTCTGCTCAGCGACGGAGAAAATACAGCCGGAAACATCGACCCCTTTACCGCTGCCAAACTTGCTGCCAGCTACCGCACCAAAATCTACACCATCGGAGTAGGAAAAGAGGGCCGTGTTCTGGCCGGCACCGATCCCTTTGGAAATGAGCAGTATATCGACAATTCCATGGATGAATCTACCCTGCGTTCTATCGCCCGGATTGGCTCGGGCAGCTACTTCCGGGCCGACAACAACCAGTCGCTCAAAAAAATATTTGACACCATAGACAAACTGGAGAAATCAGAATACAAGGAAAAAAGATATAAAAACACTTCCGACTTTTATCAGGTTTACCTGGTATGGAGTCTGCTTCTTTTTCTGGTCTGGCTCGCCCTCAAATCCACTTTCGTATGCAATCCTGTAGAGGACTGATTACCATTTTTCTGCTGGGATGCCTGCTGTATTCCTGTGATTTTCAGAAGGATATTCAGGTGAAGCTGCCCCCGTATGACAAACAACTTGTGGCCGAGTGCTACATGCAGCGGGGAAAAGGTTTCAGGGCTGCTGTTACCGAGACAAACTCCTACTTCGATTCGCTGCGCATCCCAGTGGTGAACCATGCAAAGCTGATACTGCGCAATTCCAAAGGACTTTCGGATACCATTCCCTACAATCCTACCCTTGACATTGAAACCCTGAAATTTTATAATTTTTCCAGTCAGACTACGGACTACGACACTACTGCTTCCTACACGCTTGAAATTAAAGACAGTCTGGGCAGGGCTCTGAGTGGTCAAACCCGCTTTCTGCCCCCTCCGGATGTGGATACCATTATGGTGCAATACAATCCGGATTCAAAGGATTCTCTGGCCCGCTTTCAGATTTACATCCGTGATTTTCCGGGGCAATCCAACTATTACAGAGTCATCTTCAATCAGGATTCCCTGGACTCTGCGCCTGTGCTGGAATTTGAATTCAACGACAACAACCTCGACGGGCAACGGTTTCCTATTGGCACTACCTACCGCTTCAAGAGGAAGAAAACCATGCTGATCCACATATACCACATGGAGCAGCAATACTACAATTATCTGGAGGCCATGGAAGCGGCCGGAAGGGCAAACGGCAATCCTTTTGCACAGCCCGCCACCATTCGCTCAGCCATGTCGGGCGGAGGATTCGGCATCTTTACCAGCCTGAATTACCGCTTCTTCAAAGTAAAATACTGAGGGCTTATTCCTTCAACAGCCGGATGGCTTCAGCTACAGAGCCGTCCGCAGAAATAAGCTGTAAGGTATAAATACCGGGACGCATACGGCTGATATCCAACCTGTTGTTTCCCTTCCAAATCACCGGCAGGTATTGCCCTCTGGCGTCGCTGATGCGGCAGGTTAAGCCACTGGTATTTTTCATTTTTATTTCCACAAAATCACTGGCCGGATTTGGGAAAAGGTCGAATGCCTGTTCGGCCTGTCGGCTCTTAAGCGATGTTACATTGAGTGTCCACACACCGGCATTCCAGGTCTGAAGTGTATCGGCCCGGGTCCAGTTGGCAGGATTGTTGATTTGCGCCAGAAGATCAGCGGCCGAACCGCTCAGGTCGTCCAGATTGAAAAAAGCGTTGTTTTGTTCTGTCGGAAATGAAATGGCATTGAGCCCGTTGGATAAACCGGCCGGAAGGCAGGTTTTGTTGTTGTTTGTGCCTCCGCAGGCAGTTCCGCAAACGGTCTCGAATCCGGTGGTGCTGATGGCAGCCAGAGCAACAGAGTCGCTTCCCAATGCCTGAAATGCAATTATCTGGTCTCCACTCTGGCTCAGATTAATATTACCCAGAACGGTTCCTGTATTGGTGGTAGAATCTGCAGCAATTTCCACCACTTTTCCTGCCGGAAGGCTGCTGCCTGCCGTCCAGTTGCAAAAGCCCTCGTTGCGGCAATATTTTGCATTCTGGGCAGGATTGAGTATAGCGTTGTCGGTAAATACAATGCTTGTTCCCGATTCAATGGCTTTGAGCAATACAAAGGCAAAGCGGTCGGGAACAGTTTGGCCGGTTGCCCCGGATTGAATGGCTATAAAAGCAATGTCTCCGGCAGCGAGCTGGGTCTGCGCCCTTGAAACCGACAGCACAGCCAAAAGGGATGAAAGGAGTAGAAGTGTTCTTTTCATATTTGAAAATTTTTATCTGAGTAAAAATTGAATTCCGATTCTGAACTGATCATCAAAGCGCTGAATCAGCGGATTTGTCCTGTCTGAAAGCCGGTACCAATACTGTGCTTTTACCATGGCATTGAATCCATTGATCTGGTATGCGTATGCAAAGGAAAGGGTTTCTTCGGTATTGTTTTTAACTAAATCGTTGGGGTTGAAATTATCGTAACGCAAAGAAAATATGGATTTCAGTTTCTTGTTTGAATAACTGATTGTTCCCAAAAATCCGCCGGCCATAAAATAGTCGGTCGGAAGGCTTCCGATTTTGTAATCACGGGTTCCCCGCTGTTCCCGGTAACGGTTGTTGTCAGCATCGGGGTCGATATCGTTGGTTGGGATGATGCGGGCCAGATGGTATTCGCCCTGCAGAGAAAATCCTTTGTATTGAAAGGTAAAGTCGACCGTGGCCATCTGTCTTGTGCCGGAAATCACCCTGAGGTAATAATCATCGCCCGGTAAAAAAGAACTGAAAGTACGCTTCACCGAGCGGCCGGCCAGCCCGAAGGCAAACATGGGCAAAGGGCTTTGGTTCACATCATAATCGCGGTACCGGTACCGTGAAGGCCATGCCACATCCGCCCGAACCACATATTCAAATTGACCTGAGGGGTCGTTATCGCCGCCGTATTGGGTCAGAACCTGCTCACCCATTCCGGAGTACATTCCGGCATACAAGTTGATTTTTTGGTTCCAAAGAGATTTTTCCAGGGTAATTCCAATATCTCGCCTTGAAAAAAACTCCCCCCTTGTAATCTCAGAACGCTGCCAGAACGGGGAGTAAATGAAAGGCACCAGCGAATTGCGGGAATAGGGGATTTTCTGATACCCGGCTTTGATATCCAGAAATCTCAAACCCTTGTACTGAACCCAGGCATCCATCAGCCCCGGATTTTCACCGATGTCGGAAGGATTAATCATATCGGCAAAGTCTACCTGCAATTCATATTCCCACTCGTGACCTATGCGCCCCTCGAGTTGCAGTTGGGCATCACGAAGACCAAAACGGTTTTTACTTTTGTCAAAAGGCCGGCTGGTATCATCGTCAATGCGGTTTTCAGGATTGCCGGGGGTGAAAATTCTTTGGTTGTAAAAGGTAGAAATGGTTCCGGAGATTTCCAGATTGTGCCGGCCATTGGTGAGGGAAATCTGGCTCCGGCCTGAAAGGGCAGCAAGGCAGAAAATAAAGCTTAATATTTTGATTTTCATTGATTTGCCACTTTCCCAAAGTTGAACAATATCCCCATATCATCCGAAACCACCAGCAGTTCGCCCTGAGTGTTGAAGCAAATGCCTTCCGGATTGATTACCGGAATGCTCCATTTTTTTTCAATCTCAAGGGTTTTGGGATGGCAACAGAAAACAGCATGGTCCTCGTCGCTCAGCAGCCATAGTTTTCCGTCATGCCAGGTGGCCGAGGAAAGGTCGGAAAGTCCTTTGATTTTGTCTTTATTGGATACCAGCCAGTTTCGGTCGAGTTCGAACGACCAGATGGGATCTTTTTCGGAGAACAGGTGCCAGGCATTGAGGGTTTTATTGAAGCAAATGGCCTCAAAACCTTTGTTTCTTCCCCCCGGGTAGGGCACCTCCCGACTGCCTGTTCTTTCCAGGGTTTTGGGATTGAAAAAGTGGATTTCCCGGGTACGCTCATCGGCTACAGCCAGGGTATCGCCTTTCAGAAAACAGGCTTCAAAATCCGTCCCCTCAAAAGATGCTTTTCTGAGCATTTTTCCATCGCTGCCGATTTCGGCAAGAAAGCCGTTGTCACTTACCACAAAATATCCGCTGCCATCCGCATTGGGACAAATATCCGAGGGTTCCGGAATGTCAATTTTGGTTTTGGAAACCGGTTTGAGTTTTTCCGGCTTCAAAAAAGAACAGGCCAGAAAGGCAAGAGAAAAGAGAAAAAGAATATAAATCCGCATAAATCAGGGATTTACAGCGCCTTTGCTGGGGGTTGAAAATATTTTGAAAACCGGACCGCCGTCGGGGCTTCGGCCGTAAGACTGACCGGATGGAATAGCAGGAAAACTAACTGAGTCTATCCAGAGGACAGTATCAGCCTGAAGTCGTGAGAGTCCGATTTTTTCGCCGGCACTGGAAAGTGAAAATCCGGCCCGGGGTTCTCCGGAGGTAGAGGGACTGATTCCGGTACTGCAGGCCACCACTAAATAAGAACCGGCTCCAATCACATAATCCAGGGGAAAGGCAAACTTTTTGGGATCGGCC
Organism: Catalimonadaceae bacterium; assembly: GCA_044359055.1. Taxonomy (GTDB): domain Bacteria; phylum Bacteroidota; class Bacteroidia; order Cytophagales; family Flexibacteraceae; genus CAMDMI01. The sequence goes on along the minus strand of JBIKMV010000117.1, from coordinate 1,282 downwards.
GGGTCGTCGCTGAGGAACCATGAATTGGCTTTCAGGGTTACCGGTTTGGTACCGGAGTTGTAGATTTCTACCCAGTCTGGCGAACCGGTGGATAATATTTCATTAATTCTGAGCCCCTTGGTGCTGTCGGATTGATTTACTGGCGGCATAGGTGGCTGGGGTGTGATTTCGAGATTCCGGTCGGGCAGGCAAGCGGAAAGAATCAGGCAAAGCCAAAGCAATTTTCGCATAGGCAAAAATTGCCCCTGATTTTTACCCTATTGTTACCGAAGCATTAATTGGGGCTTACCTGCCTGATCAAACCCTGAGAAAGAAGAATACATGATTGTCAAATTAAAGGCATCTCAAAACTTCATCCCAAATGGCTCTCCGTGTACTTGAAATGGCCTGAAGAATTAAAAATCAGAGTTTCTGGTTGTGGTGAAAAAAACCTGACTGATTATTTGACCATTCAAAAACCAGCTTATCCTACCCCTATAAATTGAAAAAGCCAGACTCTTCATGAACCTGGCTTTTTCGGCTGAAAGTGAAAGAAAAGCGCCTATTCTGAATCCTGCACTTCGTCCTCTTTGTTTTTCCTTGCTTTACGAATCCTGTGTAATCCGTAGCCCGAACCTGCAAGAAGAAGCAGTGAAACACCGCCATCCAAGGGAATGGGTGAGGGATCGCCAGGATTGAAAGGAGGAGGAGGATTGTCGCAAAAACCCGATGAGGCTACAGTCATCACTAAGATTAGGATAAAAAACAGTTTTTTCATAGGGCAGAATTCTAAATGACTTTTATCTTCTCCGGGCCGGAAAGGTAACCGGCCCGGAATAAGATTTTTTCAGTTTTATTTAACAATCAAACTTTTAACAAACATCTGACCAGCAGATTTTACCTTCACGAGGTACTGACCGGCAACGGCAGGTTTTGGCAGCTGAATCGAGGCAGAGGCCATTTGGCTATCCTGAACCCGGCTGTAAACCTGCTTGCCAAGAATATCCAGAACTTCAATGGTAATCTTTCCGCTCAGGTTGGCCATAGCCAGGGTGAATTCTGCATCTACGGCTGGGTTGGGGTACACAATAATTGCGGCCTGAATATTATCTTTCAACCGATCCACTGAGGTGACAGACTGGGTGAAAATCAGTTCAAAACGATGATTGTTTTCTCCGCTGGTATTCACCACAAAAGCATATTGGCTGTTTTGATTCAGTTCAATCAGACTTCCATTTTCATTATCCTTAAGAAAAACAGAGGAGGCAGCGCTGAGATTTTCGATACCGGCCAGATCGAGGGT
>JBIKMV010000007.1:0-28567 GCA_044359055.1 Catalimonadaceae bacterium | reverse complement strand
GCCAGCTACACCATTCAAATTGCGCCGGGTTCCGGATCCCCCAATTTATTGGCATACAAGGCCGGCCTTTCTTCTTTGGCCGGATCAACTGCGCTGGTTTTGGCTTCCGGATATTTCAATCCCGCAGCCAACACTACTGGCGGCAATGCCGGTCCCGGTTTCGGATTGTGGGCCTTTACTCCAGGCGGACAGGCCATTGAGCTTCCAAAAGCCATTTCGAGGGTTCAGGTAGTGCACAATTCTGCCAGTGCACCTGCTGTTGATGTTTTCATCAATGGAGCCAAAGCCATTCCCGGTCTTCAATTCAGAAAGGCCACTCCTTTTGTCACCCTCAATGCCGGAGTTCCGCTTACTGTTGCCCTGAAGGGTGCCTCTGCCGGAACAGACACGAGCAATCCCGCTTTCAAGAAAGTATATGAGTTGGCAGGCGACGAAAGCTATACCCTTGTAGCAACAGGATTGCTTTCTACCACAGGCTATGCCGCCAACCCTGAAGGCAGAAACCGTAATTTTGATATTACCGTAATGCCCGGAGCAAGAGAAATCTCTTCTACAGCAACAACCGGCAACAATGTGGATTTAAGGGTGTTGCATGCCTGCACCGATGCACCCAAAGTGGATGTCCGGGTTCAGGGAGGTCCTACATTGGTAAACAATGCCGGCTTTCGTGACTTTACTCCTTATCTTTCGGCCCCCAATCTGAATCTGGTTGTTGAAGTTACCGATTCTACACAATCTGCTGTAGTTGCAGCTTACACAGCTCCCCTTTCAGCCTTTCCTGATAGTGCCATTGTGGTAATGGCCTCCGGTTTCCTAGATCCTGCTGCCAACCAAAACGGAGCTGCATTCGGGCTGCTGGCCGTTACCCCCTCCGGAAATGCAATTTTGCTTCCCATTTTTACTTCTGCTGCAAAATCTCTTTTGCAAAACGGATTTACACTTTATCCCAATCCTTCATCCGGCCGCTTTGTAATCCAATCTGAAAGAAGCGACAAAATCATAGCTGCTGAAGCTGTGGGCATGGATGGTAAAACCATTACGATGAATATTAATCCGATTTCATCATCGGATTCAGGTGTGGAAGTGTCCGGTAATTTGAAGTCCGGATTGTATATGCTGAAAACCAGAACCGCAAGCGGCGAGTGGTTTGCTTCGAAGATCATGGTGGATTAAGCCATGAATAGTTCGTCAGATAATAAACTTATCTGAACTGTTGGCCCCGGAGTCTTTTTGATTCCGGGGTTTTTTTATTTTTTTGAAATCCTTTTCAAAAAATACATGATCCACCTTCAGCCCCATTTGAAAAACAATCTGGTAAGCCTGAGGCCTTTATCCGAAAGTGATTTCGAATCTTTGTATGCGCTGGCTTCAGATCCTGATGTATGGGCGCAGCATCCAACCCCCAACCGCTACCAAAGGCCAGTTTTTGAAAATTATTTTAAAGGTGCCATGGAATCCGGAGGAGCGCTCCTTATTTCGGAAAAGGCAGGCGGGTTTCCCATTGGCTGCTCCCGTTTTTATGAATATGACCCTCAGAAAATGAAAATTGCCATAGGATACACCTTTTTGGGCAAAGCATGGTGGGGCGGAAATTATAATCCTGCAGTAAAAAAACTGATGCTGGATTATATCTTTCAGTTTGTGGAAAGCGTTCATTTTCATGTGGGTTCGGTAAACAGGCGGTCTCAGATTGCCATAGAAAGGCTGGGGGCCACTAAACTGACCGAACAGGAAATGGCTTACTACGGAGAAAGCAACAATCTCAATTTCATTTACGAAATCCGAAAGGCGGATTGGATTCGGGCCGCCGGTCAACTCAGGGATTGAGGGCTGCCCTGCGCCAGGCTTCTGCCATTTCGGCTTTGCCATGGAATTTTTCGTATTCGGCCCTCAGGTTACAACCCGAATTCCACACATTTTTTATAAAGTCCGAATAGTAGGCATTGGCAGAGGCCGGTCCCCAATTCGCAGGGATTTCTGGTGAAAAGCGAATCAAGGCTGCAGGGATGTAGTTTTTTTCCGCCTCAGCCGGAATCAGTTTCATGAAAAATCCGGCCGGAATTACCGTATAGCCTGCCGGTATGCGGACCTCTTCATTCCGGTAATATTCCATGCCCAGGTAAACCGGCCGCTTTTTCAATTGTGTGACCAATACCCGAGACATCAGATTTTGGTAGGCTTCTTCCAAAGCATTGGCCTGATGGGGTTTGTTTTCTTCAAAGGGCTGAAGCAGAGCCAGAAAGGTCTCCAATTCATTTTCGGCTCCGCTAAAAATTTCTTTGTCCAGACGCACGGCTTGTCCCCTGAGGTACCAGGAGCGACGCATCAATTCTTTGTCCAGCACCATCAGATTTTGATATTTTCCTTCTGCCATCCTCAGGTAGTAATACGGGGTAATCAAAAAATCCCATTGCTGTGTGAAAATCAGCGAATTGGGCTCTACCGAATCCAGTGAAGCCTGGGTGTATTGCTCAAAAAACCTCGTTTTACTTTGGTCTGATTTTGAAAAATTGAGGGCAAAGGCCAGTGCAGGAAAAAGCAACAGTCCGGGGGCAAGCCGGGACAGCTTCCATTGGTCCAGCATCCTTTTCATACCGAAGGCCATAAAAATGGCCATGGCAGCCATCGCCAGCAAAAAGTAAGGCTCCAGGTCCTTGATGTCGTATTGAATGACATATAAAATATTGACCATCATACCGATAAATAAGGCAATTGCCATCCCTCTCACCATTCTGAATCCATAGGAGAATCCCAAAACCATCAGGACCGGACCAATCAGGGCCCATTCGGAGGGAATGGCTTTCAAAAATTTTCCCAGATTCCGGGCGGCAACTTTGCTTCCTGCCATAATCCAGGTTCGGTATTGCTGCCCGCTCAGGTGTCTTTCAAAAGTAGTCCAGTCGTGGATGTTGCCCCAGCTCAGAACGGGCTGGGCCTGAGCCCGCTGGTAAAGAAATCCATACATCAGCATCAAGACAGCCAATCCGGTCAGGGAGGGCAGAAGCAAAGCCTGAAATGCATTTTTATGCATGCCGTTTTTATTAAAGTAAAGAAAAGCAGCTGCAGGCAAGACCATCAGGGTGGTCATGTGGTTAGAAAATCCGAGGGCCAGAAAGACCGAAGCCAGTATCCAGCTTTTGCGGGTATTTTTCTCCCATGCCGAAAATAAGGAAATGAGCATGAGCGACAACAAGAGGATATGCAGGCTGTATACCTCTACAGAGGTGGCCTGGGCCCAAACCGTCAGGGTGAAGCCGAAAAAAAGCCCTGAAGAAAGGGAAATCCAGAAGGCCTCGGCCGGAAGACAAAGGGGACGGGGTTTTTCTTCTTTCTTTTTTTGGGGTACCGATACCGGCGGATTGAAGGTTAAAAGTCTGAATATCAAATGAGTAAAAATCCCGGTTCCTACAGCTGTCCAAAGGGCCGAAAGCCAATTAGACTGGGTGACGGGCCTTTCGAAGAGGGGAATTTTCAGAAACAAATAGCCCAGAATGGTAAAGAGCGGATAACCAGTAGGATGGCTGATGCCCAGGGTATATTGCGCTGCTGCAAGTTCGCCGCAGTCGATGTGCAGCATGGTCGGTGCCAGGGTGATGCTGTACACAACCAGCAAAACCAGAAAGGCGGATATTCCGGAAGTTTCAGCCCGGTAAGGAGATGAAATTTGCATAATGATTAAGAGGCGTAAACCTAAATCAAAATGCCCAGAATTGTAAACGGGTCCGTGTGGGAATTTGTGTTTACAGTAGCGGGATAATATCCTTTCTTTGCCTCCATGAATCGCCCTGTTCAAAGTCAGGAGGAAATATGGGAACGGGAGCTGGAACAGTTCGGACTTTTTCTTCAACTGGAAAAAGCGGCTTCTGAACATACCCGCTCGGCCTACATCCATGATGTCAAGTTACTGCTGAAATTTTTTCTTGATCAGGGCCTCACCGTTTTGCCCTATGACACAATCAAAGCCCATATCGAATCTTTTATCAAGCTGCTGGCCGAAACAGGTATTGCCGCCCACAGTCAGGCAAGGATTCTTTCCGGTTTGAAAGCCTTTTTTCACTACCTCGTTTATGAAGAAAAAATAGAAAGCAGTCCCGCCATTCTTATTCAGGGACCGGCCCTTCCCAAAAAACTTCCTTCTTTTCTGGAGGTATTTGAAATCGAAAAAATTCTGGAAACTACCGATTCAGACCCGGTAAACGGACTGCGGGATAAAATGATGATTGAGCTTTTATACGGCTGCGGACTCAGGGTTTCAGAATTGAGCAACCTGCTTATTTCCCAACTGTATTTCGAAGCCGGATTTATCCGCGTTATCGGCAAAACAGATAAGGAAAGACTTGTTCCCATCGGCCTGGAGGCCATTCGTGCAGTAAAGCTGTATCAGGAAAATGTGCGTGACAAGGTCAAAATTCATCCCGGTTTCTCCGATTATTTGCTGCTGAATCCCAGAGGAAAAAACTTAAGCCGCATTTCTATTTTCAAAACGGTGGTGAAATTGGGCAAGCTGGCTGGAATCGGAAAAAAAATCAGTCCGCATACCTTCCGGCATTCTTTTGCCACACATTTGCTTGAGGGCGGTGCAGATTTGCGGATGATTCAGGAAATGCTGGGGCACGAATCCATCACCACCACCGAAATTTACACCCACCTGGATATGGGCTACCTGAGTCAGGTTATCACCGAATTTCACCCAAGAGCCAAAAAAACAACATGAAAAAAAGTCTGCTGCCTTTTCTTGTATGTCCGGTTAGCCGGAAGCCTCTCGAAATTTATATTCTGGAAGAACATGGGCAGGATATCCAAAGGGCTGTTTTCCTTTCCCCGGATGGATTCATGTATCCCGTAATCGGCGGATTGCCGAGGTTTCTGCCCGAGGCATTTTTAGATTATGAAAAAGAAATGCAGAGCCTTCTGCCTGATTTCAGCAGGCGCAAGGCTACCCTGCTACAGAAATTCGGGGGCCTGATTGAAGATTGTGTAAAAAAAAACCGCCGTACCAAGGCCAGTTTCACATTCGAATGGGGCCTCCTCGATCACAAATCAGATAAAATCTGGCACGAAAACCGGGGGGAAATGGTTCAAACCTTTTACCGGGAAACCGGCTTTCAGCCTGAAGATATTAAGGGCAAAATGGTGCTGGATGCAGGCTGCGGGCATGGCGTGCTCTCCCATCTGATTTGGGAGGAAGGCGCAGCCACCGTCATCGGCATGGATCTGGGGCCCGGGGTAGAAAAAGCCATGCAACTTTATGGAGCAGAGGATGTGCACTTTATTCAGGCGGATGTGCTTTTTCCTCCTCTGGCAGCTGCCCGGTTTGATCTGGTACATTCTTCCGGAGTCATACACCACATGCCCAGCACCGAACTGGCATTTTCCCGTCTTGCACCGCTTTCGGCCATTGGAGGAAGATTTTGTGTCTGGCTGTATCATCCCATCCCGTCACCGGTTCACAGCCTTTTCAGAAAAATCAGGCCCCTTTCCTGCCGCCTTCCCATCGGCCTGCAGTACTGGCTTTACCGGATATTCATCCTCCCTCCTGCCCTGCTTTGGCACAGAACAAAAGGAAAAAAAATCAATGCAACCGAGATGATGATTGATCTGATGGATGCCCTTTCCTGTGAATTCCGGCAGGAGCATCTTCCCGAAGAAACCATAGCCTGGTACTGGCAGCAGGGTTTTGAAAACTGGCAGCTAAGCACCCGGAATCATTTTGGTTTTTCAGTTTTTGCAGACCGAAAAGCTGAAAATGACAAACTCAATCCATGAACCGGCTTACATTCGCACCCTTCATTTCTGACTTATGAAAACCGCAGATATTCTTTCCTTTTTCGATTCCTGGGCACCGCCTTCCCTGGCCGAAGACTACGACAATGTGGGTCTTCTTGTGGGAAAAAAAGAAAGCCAGGTAAGCAAAATTCTGGTATCGCTGGATGCCACTGAAGAGGTAGTGGAAGAAGCCGCATCCCTGGGTTGTGAACTCATTGTGATCCATCATCCCATTCTGTTTAAAGGTTTGAAAAAACTGAATGGTCAGAATTATGTAGCCCGGACAGTGGAAGCAGCCATCCGGAAAAACATTGGCCTTCTGGCCGTTCACACCAATCTGGATGCCATTCAGACCGGAGTAAACAGAAAAATGGCGCAGAAACTGAGTCTTCAAAACCCGCAGATTCTGAGGAAAGCAAAAGGCAAATTGCTCCAGCTTTCCTTCTTTGTTCCCATAGGCAACAGGGAGGAAGTACTGAAGGCCATCCATGCAACGGGCGCAGGTCAGATCGGAAACTACAGCCATTGTGGATTTTATTCCGAAGGCACCGGGCAGTTTATGCCGGGAGAGTTTGCAGATCCGGCACTGGGTCGGCGGGGGGTGCTGGAAACGGTACAAGAAGCCCGGGTTGAGGTAATCCTGCCCTTGTTTATGAAAAGCCGTGTTTTACAAGCCCTCAAAGACAGTCATCCCTACGAGGAAGTCCCCTATTTTTTCACTCCCCTGGATAATGAGTGGCAGGACGCCGGAGCCGGCATGGTGGGAGACCTTCCCGAAGCCCTGCCCAAAGAGGATTTTATTGCCCTGGTGAAAAAAGAATTTGGCCTGCACATGCTCCGGCACACCTATTCGGCCAAAAAAGAAGTTCGAAAAGTGGCCCTATGCGGAGGCTCCGGGTTTTTTCTTCTGGGAGAGGCCATCGCAGCCGGAGCCGATGCCTACCTTACATCCGACATCAAATACCATGAATTTTTTGATTCAGAGGGAAAGCTGATGCTCATGGATTTGGGACATTTTGAGTCAGAACAATTCACGCCCGAGCTGATTTTTGAGGAGTTGTCAATTCATTTTCCTAATATTGCGGTCCTTTTGTCAAAAACAAGGACAAATCCGGTTTTTTACGCTTAAATACAATTCATGGAAACTACCGTTTCACAAAAATTAGACGCACTTCTTGCACTTCAAAAAATTGATTCTCAGATAGATGAATTAATTAAAATCCGCGGCGACCTTCCTGAAGAAGTAAGAGACCTGGAAGATGAGATTGCCGGTCATGAAACCCGTATCGGAAAAATTAAAGCTGATATTGACAACGGAAACCGCGAGCTCGCTCAGATGAAGCAGGGCATCAAGGATGCTGAAAAGCTGATTAAAAAATATGAGGAGCAGCAAAGCAATGTCCGCAACAACCGGGAATTTGAGGCGATTGCCAAGGAAATAGAATCACAGGACCTAGATATTCAGATTTTCGAAAAGAAAATCAAGGAGCAGCTCTATCACATTGAGAATAAAAACACTGAGATTCAAGAAATTGAGGAAAAACTGAACAAAAGGAAAGGCGATCTGGAAGCAAAAAAACTGGAACTGGATCAGATTATCGCCGAAAGCACCGAGGATGAAAAGAAACTCAGAGTGGAAAGAGAGGTTGCCGTTGGCAAAATTGAAGACCGCCTTATGTACAGCTACAAACGAATCCGGCAGAATTCTGTAAACGGGCTGGCAGTGGTAAAAGTTAGCCGTGGCGCCTGCGGTGGTTGCTTCAATCTGGTTCCGCCGCAGCGGCAGGCAGACATCCGCGAAAAGAAAAAAATCATTGTTTGCGAGCACTGCGGCAGGGTTTTGGCTGATGTGGAGGCTATTGAAGAAATGGTAAGCACCGGCAGGAGCCGGGGATAAATTCCGGATAATTTTTCGCCCGGATTTACTGGGCAAACCCTTCTCAGGCAGCTAAACTGCCAGAGAAATTGAAATGCTTTTTTATACTTTACTTACAAATGAACCAATAACATGATTGTACTTTCTCTTGGACGCTTGTTTAATGCCAGAGGTATTCTCAAGCCTTATGGATTTCTTGTGAAAAATGGATTTACCCCTACCACCGCCACCAAACTGGTAAGTGGCAATGTGGAGTACCTCCGTCTGGAATACATTGAGCAACTGGCTAAACTGCTCAATTGCACACCCAATGATATGCTGGAATGGAAGCCTGACGCCAAAACCCAAATCACAAAAGACCATCCCTTGAGCGCCCTCAAGCGGGTAGATGACATCAACATCACCGAGACCCTGAAAAATTTACCCTACGACAAACTCAGGGAAATCGGAGAAGTGGTCAACAGGATGAAATAACAAAACATTCCTGGTTTTATATTTCAGCTGAAAAGTCTGTTTTTTCTTTTTTGATAACTGGCCATTCCTCACCGGAATGGCCAGTTTTTTTTCAGACCTGCGCATACCTCTGTGAAATAAAAAAAGCACCCCGTTCACAGGGTGCTTTTCCAAAAAACAAAAAGAAAAAGAAAAAAATCAGCGTTGAAGTTGCGATACCAAAGAAAGCCGACTTCCCTCTGATGCAGGGGTGTTTGGGCTGAATTTACCCGCACCGAACATGGTTTTCATCGTTTCACCTATACCCCCTTTTTTGTGTGCAAAGCCAAGAAAAAGCAAGGCAAAAAGAAGAATCATTTTGGCAAAAAATGTGCGGTCGGCGAATTCCGGTACTTTCATAAAGCTTGGGATAAATTCGGTAGTGAATACCTCCGGTTGCAAGGCGGTAACCCGCAATAAGGAAAAAAAAGCAGAAATGAATTTCGGCTCTCCGCAATGGTTTGGTTTTAAATAAGTTGTGTTTTAATTGATTTTTCTCGTCTTGCCTTGCTAATGTTGCATTCTGTTTATTCAAGCAAGAGCCCATGACATTACCCGGATGGCTGGATTTTGAGATTGCCAACAATTCGGTTCAGGAATACCTGCTGGTATTGCTCACCCTGTTCTTCCTTTTTGTCCTGCGCCGTTTTTTTTCCGTGGTCCTGTCGCGGATTCTGTACCGACTGATTGCCAGAAAGGGACATTCAGATGCCATACAGACCTTTATTGTTTTACTTTCCAAGCCACTGCAATGGCTAATCACCCTGCTTGTGGTGTACTTCTCCATCACCCGGCTGGATATTCCTGCTGCCTGGGGGTTGGATCATCCCGATAAACCCGGCCTGCTTATGGGCTTGCAGCGGATTTTTGAGATTTTACTTATTGTCTGCATTACCTTTTTCTGCCTCAGGCTGATTGACTTTTTTGCCCTGGAATGGATGAGAAAAGAAGAATCCCGGTCAGGGGGTCTCTTCGACAAGCAGATTTTCCCTTTCCTGAAAGAGCTGATAAAAATCTTCCTTGTCATCCTTTCTTTCTTTTTCAGTCTCGGGTTTGTATTCGAACTCAATATTGCCAATATCATCGCCGGCCTTGGCCTGGGCGGACTTGCCTTTGCGCTTGCGGCCAAAGAATCTCTGGAAAACCTCTTTGCTTCCTTCACCATATTTCTTGACCAACCCTTTGTGGTGGGAGATCTGGTCCGGGTAGATAACATCACCGGAACCATAGAAAAAGTCGGCTTCCGGAGCACCCGGATACGGACTCTGGAGAAAAGCTTTGTTACCCTCCCGAACAAAATGCTGATAGACAATCCTTTGGATAATCTTACCCAGCGAAGCTTCCGAAGAGCAGATTTCAAACTGAGTCTGGAATACGGTACTCCGAAGGGAAGACTGGAAGACTTTTCAGAGAAAATCCGGGACCTGCTGGACAACCATCCCCTTTGTAACAAAGAAGAAAGGATGGTGCGTTTTGTGGAATACGGAGAATATGCCTATATAATTCGGGTTTTATTCTATGTAGAAACCATGGAATTTATAGAATTTATGCGGATTCTGGAGGAAATCAATCTCCGGATTATAGACCTGGCAGCCTCATCCGGAGTATCATTTGCCTATCCCACAAGAACCCTGATACAGGAAAAACCATAAAGTCCGGAACCCGAAGAGAGCAAAAGTGAACCGGGCAAATAAGCGGGAGAAAAATTGTTTCTGCCGGCTTCGTTTCATTCGTACAAAAGACATAATTTTGAACCCTTTCTGCTCCAAAAACCCTCTATGAGCGATTTTATTGGCCACGAATGCGGCATAGCCATGATCAGGTTAAAAAAACCCCTTCAGCACTTTATCGATGCTTACGGAAGCCCCATGTGGGCAGCCCAGAAGCTGTATCTTCTGATGGAGAAGCAACACAACCGGGGTCAGGATGGAGCCGGAGTTGCAAATATCAAACTCGATATGCCTCCCGGAAAGCCCTATATACATCGGCTCCGGACTGTAGAATCCAATCCTCTTGTATGGCTGTTTGAGAAAATAGGGAAAAAATTCCGCAAGGCTCAGGCAGCCAACAGGGCCCATTTCAAAAACGAAAAGTGGCTCAGAGACCATGTGGATTGGAGCGGAGAGCTTTGGCTCGGCCACCTCAGATATGGAACACACGGCGAAAACAGCATCGAAAAATGCCACCCCATGATCAGGCAGAACAACTGGCGAAGCCGCAATCTGGTAATGGCCGGCAATTTCAACATGACCAATGTAGACCGTTTGTTTGAGCATCTTGTTGAAATCGGGCAGCATCCTTACGAAAAAGCCGACACCATTACTGTAATGGAAAAAATCGGACATTTTCTGGATGAAGAAGTTCAAAGGCTGTTTCAGTTGTATAAACCGGATTACAACAATCAGGATATCAGCAGAAAAATAGAGGAAGAAATCGACCTTCAAAAAGTCCTTTCCCGCTCCTGCAAAGACTTCGACGGCGGATATGTAATGGCAGGCCTTACCGGAAATGGTGCGGCTTTTGTTGCCAGAGATCCTCATGGTATCAGACCGGCCTGTTATTTTGAAAATGACGAAGTGGTAGTGGTGGCCTCAGAGAAACCTGCCATTAAAACAGCCTTCAACGCTTCCTATGATCAGATAAGAGAAATTCCTCCGGGAAATGCGCTCATCATCCATCAGAATGGGATTACCTCGGAAAAAGAGATTTCAGAGCCCCGCATAAGAAAGTCCTGCTCCTTTGAGCGCATTTATTTTTCCAGAGGAAACGACCCCGATATTTACCGCGAGCGCAAAGCCCTGGGTGAGAAATTAACAGGGCAGGTACTTACTGCCATAGACTTTGACCTTGAAAATACCGTTTTTTCCTATATTCCGAATACCGCAGAAACCGCTTTTCTGGGGCTCATTTCCGGCATAGAATCCCATCTGGCCGGAGTGCGGCTTGCGGCCATGGAAAAAGTAAACCAAAGTCCTGAACAGATGAGAAAACTCCTGCATTTCAGGCCAAGGGTAGAAAAGCTGGTTGTGAAAGATGCCAAGCTAAGGACCTTTATCGCCGACGATGAGCACCGAAGTGAACTGGTAAGCCATGTGTACGATACCACCTATGAGGTCATCCGCAAAGGCAAAGACACCCTGGTGGTTTTGGACGACTCCATCGTAAGGGGAACCACCCTGGAAAAAAGCATCATCACCATGCTCAACAAACTGGAACCGGCCCGCATTGTGATTGTTTCTTCAGCCCCGCAGATCCGCTACCCCGATTGCTATGGCATTGATATGAGCCGCATGAAAGACTTTGTGGCCTTCAGGGCCGTTTTGGCCCTGCTTCAGGAAACCGGAATGGAAAATATGGTAGAAGAGGTGTATGAGCAGTGCCTTATAGCCCGCCAATATGGAAAAGACCATGAAGAAAATTTTGTAAAAAGGCTCTACAAACAATTTTCTGCGGACCAGATTTCCGAAAAAATTGCGTCCATTATTACCCCGGCCAATACAAAAGCCGGAGTACAGGTTGTGTATCAAACAATCGGGGGACTGCATGAAGCCTGCCCGCAGCATTTGGGTGATTGGTATTTCACCGGCGATTATCCCACGCCGGGCGGAAACCGGGTGGTGAATCAATCCTTTATCAATTTTGTAGAAAACAAGTCGGTACGGGCCTATTGAATTGATTTTCGGCAGTCCTGATTTGCAGGGTAATTTTCAGCTCTTATCCGTAAAGCAGAAAAGAAAATTTTTCACCGCTGCGAATCAAAGCGAGTTTCTAATTTTGTCTTCCGTTCAGGCAAATCAAAAAGAATAAAAACGATGAAATCTCACGAAGTCGATTACAAAATCATTGGCGATGACATTCAGATAGTGGAAATTGAACTGGACCCGGGCGAAACGGTCATTGCCGAAGCCGGAGCCATGCTGTATATGGAGGAGGGCATTCAATTCGAAACCAAAATGGGCGATGGATCAAAGCCAAATTCCGGATTTTTTGACAAAATGCTATCTGCCGGAAGCCGCATTTTCACAGGAGAATCCCTTTTTATGACGCATTTTACTCATCATGGCTATGGAAAGGGACATGTTGCTTTTTCCGCACCCTATCCCGGCACCATCATTCCTGTTGACCTGGCTCAAATGCGCGGAAATGAACTCATTGTGCAGAAAGATGCTTTCCTCTGTGCTGCACTCGGCACCAAACTATCGCTCCATTTCAACCGCAAGCTGGGAACCGGCATTTTCGGAGGAGAAGGATTTATTCTGCAGAAACTGAGTGGTGATGGCAAAGCCTTTATCCATGCCGGCGGAACGCTAATTGAGCGGACCCTGAACAACGAAACTCTTCGGGTAGATACTGGCTGCGTGGTAGGATTTGAAAACAGCATTGATTTTGATGTGCAAAGAGCCGGAGGATTGAAATCCATGATTTTCGGGGGTGAAGGCATGTTTCTGGCCACGCTCAGGGGAACAGGAAGGGTTTGGCTGCAGTCTATGCCGATTGGAAAACTGATTGGAGCGCTCAGCCCTTCCGGGGGAAATGCGGGAAAGGAAAGCGGCGGCCTGTTCGGCAACCTGGGTGGCCTGGGTGGCATTCTGGAAGATTAAATTGAATGAGGAAAAAGTCGGATCCAATAATTCAAAAGTTTTTCAAGTATTCAGTTTTTAGTGGTCGGTTTTAAGTGGATAAGATAAATCAACAGTAAAAAATCAAAAAGCTTTTCAAGCAGTCAGTTATTGGCAATCAGTTTTAAGTTATAATACATTGAATTTTAGGTATTAAGCAACATTAAACTTTCAACCTTGAAGCTTGAACTTACAATCTGGAACAAGGAACCCCACCCCACTTTGAACTTTCAACCTTGAAACTTGAACTTACAATCAGGAACCCGAAACCACCTTCTCCATCAAAAAGTGGGGCAGGCCTACTTCTGTAAACTCCCCGCCTCGGGTTTGATAACCTGCTTTTTCATAAAAGGGAATGGCATAGGCCCGGGCATGCAATACCATACCGGAAAATCCTTTGGAAAGTGCAAAGGATTCTGCCTGCTGAAGCAGGCGGCTGCCCAGCTTTTTTCCCCGGAATTCTGACAATACGGCCATTTGCCGAAGCTTTACCCTTTGTTGGTCAACCGGAGTAAGGACGCAGCAGGCAACACACAAATCCTGATCGAATAGGGCCAGATGCCAATCGCTTTTTTCAGTGCTGAGCTGCTCTGATGTAAAACCCATGCCCAGAGGTTTGCGGAGAACCTCGTCCCGGAGTTGCAGGGTTTTCAGATAGCCGGCACTTTGAAAGGGCAGTTCCCGGAATTCATATATGTCCATGATCTGAAATGAAAGCGGCAATTTGATGGGTAAACCTTTATAATCTCAAAAAATAGAAAAAAAAACGGCTCCGGTTACCGAAAAAAGCAGACGGAGCGGGGTAAAAGCCATTTGATTTCAGAGGGCAGGCTTCTGTTTGCTCAGGTATTCGGCAAGATGGCGCTTTGCCACAGGGAGCATACTTTCTTCCCGGGGCACTGCTACCTCGGATTCAATCAGATAGGTGGTAATAAGATTTTTTTCGGAAGACCTGCGGATAATCTCCGTTTTCAGGTTTTCAAATGTGTTGGTAAACGAAAGGCGCACATCCTGCAGATGGCTGACATGAATGGCCCTGTAGGCACCGTCGGGCAGGTGCACATGGGTGAGTACATAGCGGTACACAGTGGCTTCTTTTTTGGGGGGAGCGCAAAGGAAAAAGTACCCTTCATGGATTCCGGGGCCCTGAAGTCCCACTTCCGAAATGCGGAGATTTTCTTCCACCAGCTTGTACAATTCCATTCCTGTATTGAGGTATTTCTGAAACGCAGGAATGGAATATTCAATGATTTCATCCATCACCTTCAGAAAATCGTCGTCTTCGGTCTGGCAGCTGTACTCCAGTTTCATATTTTCGAAATCTGCTCCGGAAAGGGTTTTGGGAAAGGCCATTTTCATTTTTTCTCTGCCCGTTTTAACTTCCAGCAGATATTGATAATGGCGGTAGAGGTCCGAAAAAGAGGGATAGATTTTTTTACCCTGAAATTCCTGGTTCACATCTCTGAAATAGGCCAGCAAAAGGTAAGTCTTGTATTCAACATCAGGTAATCCTTCGGTTATCCAATTGGGGCTCAGACTTTTCATAGGATTTTTATTTGGATGGAAATTCCGGTTGCCGGATCTGCTATAACAAATTTAAAATATTCAGGGCTTTGCAACAGGCATCTGAAGGGAAAAATCTTCAGAAGTAAGATTTGGGTTGAATTTGAAGGGCATCTGCTGATGGAGGGGATTCATGGGGACGAGAAAGCCGGCCTTTTTTTCTAGTTTCGCAGCCTCAAAATAAAAGGAGAAGGATATGTTTGATATGATGAAAATGATGGGCAAGCTGGGCGAGCTGAAGACCAAAATGGCAGAGGCCAAGGAAAGACTTGAGGATTTTCGTGTCACAGGCGAGGCCGGAGCCGGCATGGTAAAAGCCACCGTCAACGGAAATAAAAAACTCACCGGCCTTGAAATAGACCCTACTCTTTCAGACCCCGCAGAAGCGATTATGCTCCGGGATCTGATCATTGCTGCGGTAAATGATGCCCAGGCAAAGGCCGAATTATTGGCAGCTGCGGAATTGAAAAACACCACAGCCGGTCTCATCCCCGATATTCCGGGCTTCAATCCGGCTGGCTTTGGATTGTAAAGTTACTGTGGCCATCCTGAACTGGAATGGCCTCCGCTATCTGAGGGATTTCCTTCCATCGGTGGTGGCGCATAGTCCCGAAGCCCATATTCTCGTCATAGATAATGCCTCTGATGACGGTAGCTGTGCATGGGTAAAGGAAAATTTTCCGCAGGTGGAATTGCTGATTTTTGCTGAAAATTTTGGCTTTACAGGAGGTTACAACCGGGGACTGAAGGCTGTAAAAACTCCCTACGCAGTTCTGCTCAACTCCGATGTGGAGGTCAGTGCCGGCTGGCTGATGCCCCTGCTCAACCGGATGGAATCGGATGAACAAATAGCTGCCTGCCAGCCCAAAGTTCTTTCTTTTACCGATAAAACCAGATTTGAATATGCGGGTGCCTGTGGTGGATTTCTGGATTGGCTGGCGTATCCCTTTTGCAGGGGGCGCTTTTTTGATTTTTGTGAAACCGACACCGGGCAGTACAACCAGGCTTTGCAGGTTTTCTGGGCTACCGGAGCCTGCATGATGGTCAGGGTGGCCGATTATTACGATGCCGGTGGCCTGGAAACCCGTTTTTTTGCCCATATGGAAGAAATAGACCTTTGCTGGCGCTTTCACCACAGAGGCAAAGCGGTCTGGACCGAACCCGGTTCTGTGGTCTATCATCTCGGAGCGGGAACCCTCTCGGCTTCCAGTCCGAGGAAGACCTTCCTGAATTTCAGAAACGGACTTTGTCTGCTGTATATCAACGATCTGGAACCTGATATTTTCTGGAAACTTCCCCTGCGTCTACTGTTGGACGGAGTTGCGGGATGCAGGTTTTTGCTGCAGGGAGATATTAAAAATTGCCTTTCCATTGTAAAGGCCCACTTCAGCTTTTATGGCAGTTTACAGTACTGGCATGAGCGCCGGCGGGCAAACCGAAAACGCAAAACAAGCGAGGTTCAACCGGGTATTGTGTACCCCGGCAGTCTGGTATTCCAGTATTTTATCCGGAAAATCAACAAGTTCAGTCTTCTGAAATTCTAACTACGGGCCGGATTTTTCTGAAAAATAAAAAACTCAGTTGAGCGACACATTTTCGAACAACCTTTTGAAAATCAAAAGGTTGTCCCTCACTTTTCGGGATCGTTCCAGAAAAGAATCAAACTCAGACTGTAATTCTTTTTCCTGTTCGTTCGGGGATTTTTTACGGGTCTTTTCAAAAAGGTTTGATTTCAACATGTCCCATTCCCGGATGTCAGCCTCAAGGGCAAGGATGGCCCGGTTGATCCGATCCAATGCTTCGTTGATGTTGGTGTACTTTGCCATGGGTTTGTCATATAATGAGGTTGTAAAAGAAAATAAGCCCGGATTTCAAACCTGAGGCCTGCCCTTGAATTTGTTACGCTGCAAGGTTTGAAAACAAAACCTGACAGAAATCAGGGCATGCAATCCAGCAGTACGATCTGTCCGAAACTCATCTTTCATTCTTCTCTAAAAAAAGAAGTAACCAAAAACTTGTTGCATTTTTGAGGGCATTCCAGCCAAATCGAGGAAAAAAATAAAATAAATGCAGTTTTTTTCTGAAAGAAGTACAAAAAAAGAGCTCATGGACGATTTCAGCGTTCCTGCAGAAGAACTGGATATCAACCTCCGGGAACTGGAATTCATCAACCGTTTTCTGGGCGGCCATGCTGTAAGTTTTGCCGGATTAATGCGCCTTGCCCTGCCCGAAAGAAAAGAAATCCGGGTGCTGGATGTGGGCTGCGGCGGAGGCGATACCATGAAAGCCCTGTACCGATTTCTGCGCAGCCGCCATGATAAAGTCACCCTGATCGGACTCGATGCCAACGCCAATGCCATCCGATATGCCCAGAGCCGTTGTGCCGGTTTCCCAGATTTTGAATGGATTCACTGCCCTTTTCAGGAATTGCGCCATGTGGAGGCGGATGTGGTGCATGCGGCCCTGTTTGCCCACCATTTTTATGGCGAAGACCTGAAGAAACTGGCCTCAGTTCTTGAGATGGGGAAACTGGGATTTGTGCTCAATGACCTGCACCGGCATCCTCTGGCCTATTATTCCATCCGGGCCCTGAGCCGTTGTTTTTCCTCCAGTGCATTGCTGCGGCACGATGCCCCGCTCAGCGTAGCAAGGGGGTTCAGCAGGGCCGAATTGCTGGATCTTTTTGCCGGAAATCAATCCCATACCATCGGGCTGGAGTGGAAATGGGCCTTTCGATGGCTGCTTACCGGAAAACGAAAAGCCTCATGAAAGCGGATGTGGCTGTTTTGGGCGGTGGTCTGGCAGGGCTCAGTGCTGCCATTATCTTGCAACGCTATGGTTTTCAGACCATTCTGATTGAAAAAAAGAAGTATCCTTTTCACAAAGTATGCGGAGAATACCTGTCGCTGGAGTCCGGTATGCTGCTATCCTGGCTGGGCATTTCACACGAAAATCCAGACCTGCCCCTTCTGGATCGAATCAAAATCACCGAACCCCGGGGCGCTTTTTTTGAGGGCAGCCTTCCTCTGGGCGGCATTGGCATTAGCCGGTATTTTCTTGATCTGGAACTGAAAAAAATTCTGGAAAAAGAAGGCGGAATCGTCTGGGAGGGAACCACCGCCACAGGCATCACCAAAACTGCAGAAGGATTTGAAATCCACACCAGTCAGCCCCTGCACCCTTTTGCCGAAGTCCGGCTGGCATTCGGGGCTTTTGGCCGGAATAAGCCCAGATTTTTGCATCAGGAAGAAAGAAAGGGAAAGGGATTTATCGGGGTAAAAAGGCATGTCAGGGCTGATATTCCTGACAACAGGATCGAACTCCACCATTTTCCCGGGGGATACTGCGGCATCTCGGCGGTAGAAAACGGGGCTTATTGCCTTTGCTACCTGCTGGAAGAAGCGATTGCAGCAAAACACAAGGGCAATCTGGAGGAAGTCGAAAGGCAGTACCTGTTTCAAAATCCCTTTCTGGCCCGGTATTTCAGTGAATTCGAGACCCTTACCCCTCGGTTTTCTACCTCCGGGGTGATGTTCCGTGACCGGCCGCTCAGCCGGGAAGGCCTTCTCTTTCTCGGTGATTCGGCCGGCATGATTCCTCCGCTGGCAGGCAATGGCATGAGTATGGCCCTGCATGCAGCGGTACTGGCAGCGATGCATGCAATGCCTTTTTTACGCGGCCGGACCGGTGCTGAACAAATGCTGAAAGACTACGAAAAAAGCTGGAAGACCAATTTTTCTCTGCGCCTGAAGGTGGCCAAAGGCTTGCAGCGCATCATGGAAAATCCCCGGTTTACCAGGCTCACCCTGCAGAGTTTCCGGCAATTCCCGGGTTTGTTCTCTGCATCCGCCCGGCTCACCCATGGCAGGATGATTCCGCTTCCCGGGATTCCGGAAGGGGAGTTTTAAAATTGAAAATAAATAAACGGCTGGCTTTCGGCTGATTTGAACTGATACACCAGCAAAAGTGTGAGGAGGCAAATCAGCCAAAGCAGAGGAATGGGACTTTTTTCAAACCGGTGGGTAAATGCTGTTTTCCAGCTTTCCGGAAGAAAATGGGTAACAAGGCCCAAAACCAAACTGAATAAAGGCAGACGGTAATGGAAAAGCAATTCCCCCAGACCCACAAAATCCCAGGGAAGACACAGTTTTCTGAACAATTCCAGCGCCACTGCCGTATTCTCGGCCCGGAAAGGGAGCCAGCAAATAAGGGCGAAATGAAAGGTGATGAGCCAGCCGGCCCAGGCGGAAAACGAAATTTGGAAACGACCGGCGGCCCCCGACCATAGTTTGTGCACCACCAGACCTAGGCCATGCATTCCGCCCCAGATCAGAAACTTCCAGTTGGCTCCGTGCCATAGACCGCCCAGCAGCATGGTTATCATCAGATTGATGTAAGTGAATACCTTGCCGTTGCGGTTGCCACCCAGGGGAATGTAGAGGTAATCCCGCAGCCAAACCGAAAGGGAAATATGCCAGCGCCGCCAAAATTCGGTTACCGAAACCGATTTATAAGGCTGATCGAAATTGGGCTTTAGCTCAAATCCCAGAATGGCCGCAAGACCTATGGCAATATCTGTGTAACCCGAAAAATCGCAGAAAATCTGAATGCCATACCCATACATGGCCAGCCAGGCCTCTGGTCCGGATGCAAGCCCGGGCTGATCGAAAATCCGGTCAACCAGATGGGTGGAGAGTATATCGGAGATGACCACCTTTTTCACCAAACCGGTAAGAATCAATGAAATCCCCTTTCCAAAAGTGGCCCTGTCCAACCGGTAATCACGAAAAATCTGGTCCACAAAATCTCGGGCTCTGACTATGGGCCCTGCCACGAGTTCGGGAAAAAAGGCTACAAAAAGAGCGTAATCTGACCAGTTTCGGAGCGGCTTTACCAGACCACGGTACACATCTATGGTGTAGCTCAGAGAGTGGAAAATAAAAAAGGAAATGCCCACAGGCAGGAGAATATTCTGCGTATCTATCCGAAGCATATCTCCGGCAGGCAGCAAAAGGGCCAGCCAGTTTTCCTTTTTTATGTTCAGATGAAAAAGGTTGTTGAGGCCGTCGGCCAGAAGAAAAGCATACTTAAAGTAGGCCAGAATGAGCAGGTTGAGTACCACACTCAGGCCAACCCAGAACTTTTTTACACCCTGCTTCCGGGCGGCATCTATGGCCCGGGCGATAAAAAAATCATACGAAATTACCAAAAGGAGGATCAATATGGCCCAGCCCCCGGATTTGTAATAAAAATAGAAACTGAAAAGCAGCAAAACCGCATTTTTAACCTTTCTGATTCCTGCAGTAAAAGAAAATACAAAAAGGAAAACGAGCATGAATACCCAGAACTCCAGGTCCGAAAAAACCAGAGGTTTTCCCGGTATGTAGGGAAGGGATTCTTTCAGCCAGGCAAAAAAAGAGGTGCAGAGATTTATAATATCTATCTGTTTATCAATATTTTGCATTCAGATATTTTTCCATAGAACGGTACAAAAGTAATGCTTGTTTCCTGTAGCCGGGAGGTGAAAAGTGCACCATATCGGGGCAGGCCCATTTCTGACGGCGCCATTCGAATACCGAACCCTTTCCGCCCATGGCCTCCTGCTGATTCCAAAATACAAAATCGAGCGCTTCAGCGGTACCGGAGAATATTTCATTGATTTCCCCTGTATTGGGATTGGCCCTCTTTTTCTTCAGGCAATGGTCGGGAGGGCCGGCCAGCAAAATGGCCGAAGCGGGTGCTGCTGCCTTCACCCGGGAGAGAAGCAGGGTCAGGAAATCGCGGACTTCTTCTTTGCCGAAAGGCTGCGAAAACGCATCGTTGGTTCCCAGTGAAATCAGTACCAGATCGGGCCTGATTTCCCGCAGGTGTTTTTGAAAATCGGGGTTCAGCAGATAGTGGTCGAGGCGGGCGCCGTTGGTTCCCGAAATGCCGAAAACCAGTCCGGGTTTGACGGGATTCAGCAGAAAGCCCTGCAATACAAATTCCTGCCCTTGTTCCAATCTTTCAATCCCGAAATACAAACGGGGACCGGTATGACGGATTATTCCCCTGAAGGCATTTTTTTGTTCGTCGTACACCAGAGCCTGACCATTTCCGGCGCTGTCGCCCATCGTTACTTTGTGGCTGCGGGAACAGGAAGGGGGCGAAAAAATAAGCAGTTCATCCCCTTCTTCAAACGGCCGGCTGTTCATTTTCCATGAAAAAAGGGCCGAATCGCGGTCCATATAGGCAGTCCAGCCGGCCAATCCCCATGGGCAGCGGGAATCGTTGCGGGTAAACCGGCAACCGTGCCAACCCTCATTCGGTCCGAATGACAGGTCGCTCCGGTGGCTGCTGCGAGCCAGAGGATAGGGAAATGCAAAACCCCTTCCGGCCAAAGGAATGCCGAATGAATCGGCCATACAGGCCGCAAGGGCATTTCCGAAATCTTCGCATTGCATGTGGCTGTCGCCCAGAATCAGCATCCGCACCTGTTCCTGATTTCCCTTTTTCAGCTCTTTCAGCTTGCGGAGGAAGTGTTGAAATTCTTCCGACTCCGGGTTCACCAGATCCACTACAGCCGGTTTGGAATGCGCCCTTTGGCTGATATGGCTTCTGTTTTTCGCTTTTCTGCTTCTTTTTTTCCGGCCCTCGGCAGGACATAAAACCCCGATCAGGACAACTGTCAGCGACAATCTTCGGAGAAGCGAAAAAACGGAGAAGGAAAAAACCCGATATTTGCCTGAATTCAATTTTCGTTTTTTTCTTTTAATTTTAAACTTTGTGCCCTTCCAAAGGTTTACCCCTCTGATTTTCTGCAAAACGCGGCATTATCGGATGAATCGTATTAGTTTTGCAAACATCAGCCTTTTTTAATTGAAAATCGCCTCATGCAGATAAGCGCAGGGCCCCATCTGGCCCCTATCCAATTTCCCGCCGACCTGAAAAAGGTTCCCGAAGCCGACCTTCATCTGATCTGCCAGGACCTTCGGCAATACATCATCGATGTGGTGTCTGTTTTCGGAGGGCATTTTGGTGCCAGTCTGGGTGTGGTAGAACTCACCGTTGCGCTTCATTATGTATTCAATACGCCCGAAGACCAGCTTGTCTGGGATGTGGGACATCAGGCCTACGGGCATAAAATTCTGACCGGCAGGAGAGAACGCTTTTTTACCAACCGTGTGTACGGTGGCCTTTCCGGTTTCCCGAAAAGAAAAGAAAGCAGTTACGATGCTTTTGGTGTTGGCCATTCCAGCACTTCCATTTCTGCGGCCCTTGGTATGGCTATTGCCGCCTCCCTGAAAGGGGAAAAAGACAAGCAGGTGGTGGCCGTCATCGGCGATGGGGCCCTTACAGGAGGAATGGCTTTTGAAGCCATGAACCATGCGGGAGATTCCAATGCCAATCTCCTCATCATACTGAACGACAACTGCATGAGCATTGACCCCAATGTAGGCGCACTGAAAGATTACCTTACCGACATCACCACAAGCCATACATACAACAGGGTGAAAGATGAGGTATGGAATGTTCTGGGTAAGCTTTCCCGTTTCGGAGTGAATGTGCAGGAACTTGCAAGCAAAATCGAAGGCGGAATCAAGGCTTCGCTGCTGAAGCACTCCAATCTTTTTGAATCGCTCAATCTTCGGTATTTCGGCCCAGTGGATGGCCACGATGTTCATCATCTGGTAAAAGTTCTCAGCGATCTGAAAGACATTCCGGGACCCAAACTGCTTCACTGCGTCACCACCAAAGGAAAAGGCTATGCCCTCGCTGAGAAAGATCAGACCCTCTGGCATGCTCCCGGAAAATTTGACAAAATCACAGGTGAAATTCACAAAAAGGTTCACAGCAGTCCCCAGCCGCCTAAATATCAGGATGTTTTCGGGCATACCCTGCTGGAACTTGCCCAAAAGAATGAAGCGATTGTCGGAATCACACCGGCCATGCCCTCCGGTTCCAGCCTCAACATCATGATGAAGGCCATGTCGGACAGGGCTTTTGATGTGGGCATTGCCGAGCAGCATGCGGTTACCCTATCAGCCGGAATGGCTACCCAGGGGAAAATTCCATTTTGCAACATTTACTCCTCCTTTATGCAAAGGGCATACGATCAGGTTATCCACGATGTATGTCTGCAAAACCTGGATGTGGTTTTTTGCCTTGACCGGGCCGGATTTGCCGGTGCCGACGGACCCACCCATCATGGCGCCTACGATATAGCCTACATGCGCTGTGTCCCCAATATGGTGGTTTCCGCTCCCATGAACGAGCAGGAACTCCGCAACCTGATGTACACCGCACAACTCAGACCGGCAGGACCATTCTGCATCCGTTATCCCAGAGGGGAGGGCGTAATGCCCGACTGGAAAACTCCTTTTGAGGAAATTCAGATTGGCACAGGCAGAAAAATCAAAGACGGTTCGGAATTGGCTTTGGTGAGCATCGGCCACATCGGCAATCTGGCCCTGAAAGCCGCCGAAGAATTAGAAAATGAGGGCATATCCGTTGCCCATTACGATGCACGGTTTGTGAAACCTCTGGATGCAGCCCTGTTTCATGAGATTTTTGTAAAATTTGATCAGATTATTACCATAGAAGATGGTTGTCTCATGGGCGGATTCGGATCTGCTGTACTGGAATTTGCCGCCGACCATGGGTATTCTGCCCGGATAAAGCGACTGGGTATCCCCGATGAGGTAATAGAACATGGGGAGCAGATGGAATTGTACCGCGATTGCGGCTATGATGTAAAAGGCATAAAAAAGGCCGTTACGCAGGTTCTGGAAGGGGTAAAGGCCTGAATTTCCTTAACAGCAATACCTATCCTTTTCGGAGCAGCCCATCTGAAGCAGAAACAAAAATCAGTCCGCCTCAGGGAGCTGCTTATTAATCCGGTTTCATAAAAAAATCAGTTTATTTTTGCCCCCTTTCCAGCAGAAGAAACAGGCCGAATGTCCATAAAAAATCAATCCATCCATTTTATTGCCATCGGGGGAGGCGTCATGCATCAGATCGCCATTGCCCTGAAAAACAATCAGAACCGGGTAACAGGCTCAGACGATGAAATTTATGAACCCTCCCGGACACATCTGGAGAAGGCCGGTCTGCTGCCTGAAAAGACAGGCTGGTTTCCTGAAAAAATCGGCAAAGACATTGACCTGGTGGTTCTGGGAATGCACGCCCGTGCCGACAATCCCGAACTCGAAAAAGCAAGAGAATTGGGAATCAAAGTAGTGTCGTACCCACAGCTCATCTTTGAGCATGCCCGGGACAAGCAGCGCATTGTGATTGCAGGCAGTCATGGAAAAACCACCATCACAGCCATGGTGATCCATTGCCTGCGGCACTTCGGCAGAAAATTCGACTACCTCGTGGGTGCTTCAGTACCTGGCTTCGATTCGGCCGTTCGCCTTTCAGAAGAAGCACCCGTGATGGTGATAGAGGGCGATGAATATCTTAGTTCCGTAGAACAGGGCATTCCCAAATTTCTGGTTTATCAGCATCACATCGGACTGGTCAGCGGCATTGCCTGGGACCATGTCAATGTCTTTCCATCCGAAAATGCATATGTCCGTCAGTTTGACCACTTTGCCGATGCTACCCCGAAGGCCGGCATCCTGGTGTATAACGATGAAGACGCCCTTGCATCGGTGATCTGCAAAAAGGAAAGAGAAGATGTAACCGTGCTGGAATACGGCACTCCGAAATACAACATCAAAGAGGGTCAGACCTTTCTGATCAATCATCAGGGCAGGGAAATACCGGTGAAATTTTTTGGTCAGCACAATGTGCAGAATGCCAACGGCGCCCGAACCGTACTCGACAAAATCGGCATACATGACGAGCAGTTTTTTGAGGCCATTCAGAGCTTTGAACCTGCTTCCCGCCGTCTGGAAATTCTGGCCAAAGGAGAATCTTCGGTCGTTTTCCGGGATTTTGCCCATGCCCCCAGCAAACTGAAAGCCACCACCGACTCGGTAAAGGAGCAATTTAAGGACAGAAAATTACTGGCTGTGATGGAATTGCATACCTTCAGCAGTCTCAGCAAATCTTTCATTCATCATTATGCCCATGGTCTGGATGCGGCAGATGAAGCGTTTGTTTATCTCAATCCGGAGGTGATACACCATAAAAATCTGGAACCTATATCAGAGGAAGAACTGAAATCAGCCTTTAAGCGGAAAGACCTCCATGTTTTTTTCTCCGCCGATGCCCTTTTTGCGGCACTGGAGCAAAAAGCCGCCCCCCGGACCTCCTTGCTGCTGATGAGCTCAGGCAATTTTAATGGAACAGACCTGCGGCAATTCGGCAGCCGCTGGGTAGAAAAATCAAAACAATAAAATGACACACAAACTTAAGCTGAAAAAGCCTCTGGCATTTTTTGATCTGGAAACCACAGGTATAGATCCTGTAAACGACAGGATTGTGGAAATTTCCATCCTGAAAGCCCAACCCGATGGCAGCGCATCGGTGAAAACCTGGAGAATCAATCCAGAAATGCCCATCCCCTTTGAGGCCACGGTCGTACATGGCATTGCCGATGAGGATGTGAAAGACGAGCCCTCATTCCGCAAAGTATCCGGCGAAATCTCCGTTTTTCTGGAAGGTGCCGACCTTGCAGGGTACAATTCGGTTAAATTTGATCTGCCCCTGCTCGTGGAAGAATTTATGCGCACCGGTCAGGAGTTTGATGTTTCCAGGAGAAAGATGGTGGATGTTCAAAAAATCTTTCACCACATGGAGCCCCGTAATCTGGCGGCCGCCTATCGCTTTTATTGCGGCCGCGAAATGCACGAAGACGGCAAGGCACATTCTGCCGAATTCGATACCCTCGTTACATTCGAAGTGCTCAAAGAACAGGTAAAGCGGTACGAAAATCAGGTTCGGGTAGATGAAAAAGGCAATACCACTGTTCCGGTTCAGAACGATGTGGAAGCCCTCGATAAAATCAGCCGCGGCAATCAGTATGATTTGGCAAACCGGATGATTTACAATGACAAAGGTTTGGTAATATTCAATTTCGGAAAGCACAAGGGCAAGGTGGTAACCGATGTTTTCCGGCAGGAACCCTCTTACTACGACTGGATGATGAAAGGTGATTTTTCAAGAGATACCAAAAGAAAACTGACCGATCTCAAGCTCAGCATGTCCGGAATGCTCTCCAACTGAATTTCAAATGAAAAAAATCCTGAAAATTGCCGCAGCCCTGCTGCTGGCCTTGCTTGCATTGCTCCTTGTTCTGCCTTATGTGTTCAGAGATAAAATTGCTTCAGAAGCCGAAAAAGCCCTTCATGAAAATCTGGATGCCGGGATTCTCTTCGATCCCTCCGGGCTGAGCCTTTCCATGTTCCGGAGTTTTCCCGATTTTTCACTTCAGATTCAGAACTTTGGCCTGCTGGGCAAAGGGCCCTTTGAAGGCGATACCCTCCTGTATGCCGGGCGGTTTTATGCTTCCCTCGACCTTTTTTCGGTACTCTCGGGCGATCAGATCCGAATTTCAGATATTTCTCTTGAAAATGCCTCTGTAAATCTGCTGGTCCTCCCCGACGGAAGGGCCAACTACAACATCGTCAAAACCAAGGCCGATACCACCAAAGAAAAAACAGAGGAGGCCCCTTCCCGCTTTTCCCTCAGCATCCGGCGCTGGAACCTCGACAACCTGAATTTTCAATATGCCGATGGCCGGAGCGGGACAGCTGCTTCATTGCTTGGCCTCCGGCATTCCGGGTCCGGCGATTTTTCTCAGGATCTTGTAGATATCTCTGCCGAAACCTTCATCCGAGACCT
Source organism: Catalimonadaceae bacterium (assembly GCA_044359055.1). Classification (GTDB taxonomy): domain Bacteria; phylum Bacteroidota; class Bacteroidia; order Cytophagales; family Flexibacteraceae; genus CAMDMI01. Next base: position 2,479 of record JBIKMV010000007.1, on the reverse strand, counting down.
GAGTGTGACACTGGATTCGGTCAATTATCTCCGCCACAAAGAATTCAATTCCAAATGGGATATGAAATGGGACATGAAGAAAAAGAAAGCTGAGCTGGGTAAAAACTTTGTCCGTCTGAATGCTTTCAGGCTTTCGTTTTCGGGTTGGTTTGATGCAGGTGGCGAAAAGCCAACCTTCGATCTGAAATACAGCACCAATGAAAATCAGCTGAAAGACCTGATTTCCCTGATTCCGGCTTTTTACTCCAAAGATTTTGAAAAGCTGACTGCAGAAGGAGAAATCAAAGCCGAAGGCTGGGCCAAAGGAAGCTACGACAGCCTTTCTCTTCCCGGATTTGAAACCAGACTTATTGTAAAAAAAGGGAAAATCCGGTACCCCGATTTACCCAAAGCCATCTCAGACCTGGAAATAGATTTCGCTGCCCGGCACAGTCAGGGTCCATTGGATAACATGGTGGCTGACCTTAAAAATTTCAGCATGAAACTTGGCGACAATCCCTTTCAGGCATCGGGTCAGGTGCAGGGCCTTGCCCAACCCCGTGTGGATATCAAAGCCCGGGGCAGCCTGAATCTTGCCGAGGTGATGGCCATTTATCCTATGGAAGGTCTCAATCTTAAGGGATTGCTGCGGGTGGATGTTCAGGCAAAGGGACAGTATGTGGCCGCCACAAAACTGTTTCCCGGCTTTACGGCGCAGGTGTCTTTGAAAGACGGCTATGTAAAATCAAAAGATTTTCCTGAAGCCATAGAAGCCATTCAGCTGAATATGAACGCCGGTAATTCCGGCAGCGAACTGGCCACCACAATGGTGCATCTGGAGGATATGTCTTTCCGGCTTGACGGGGAGCCTTTTTCCATGAAAGCTAAAGTGCAGAACCTGAACAACATACAGTATGATATAGCAGCCAAAGGGAAAATAGACCTGGACAAAATGACCCGTATTTTTCCTCTTGAGGGCATGACTCTGAAGGGAAAAATGACTGCCGATATACAGACCGCAGGCCTGATGAGCGATGTCACAGCCCGGAGGTATGACAAACTGCCCACCAAGGGCCTGATCGAACTGAACCAATTTGAATACAAAGCCAAAGACCTTGCCCTGCCCGTGCTGATTCCTCAGGCGAAAGCCCGGTTCAACAGCAAAGAACTCAATCTGGAGAATATGCAGATGCTGATTGGCCAAAGCGATTTTTCTTTTCAGGGGTCAATAAAAAACCATCTGGGATATGTGCTGAAAGATGAAACCCTTCAGGGCAAGCTAAGCATGGACTCGAAAAATCTGAATGCCAATGAACTGATGGGCCTCAGCGCAGACCCCAAAGCGGCCGCAAAACCAACCGAAGAAAAGCCCCTGAGTCCTGTAGCATTGCCGCAAAACATTGACTTTATATTGTCTGCCCGGGCAGGAAAAGTATTGTATGACAATCTGGAACTGGCCGGACTGCAGGGAGGGATTACCCTGAAAAACGGAGTCCTCAACCTGAACAATCTGCAATTCCGCACCCTGGACGGAAGCATGCGCATGGATGGCAGCTACAATCCCTGTGAATTGCAGGCCCCCAGCTTCGATTTTAAGATGGACATGCAGAATATTTCTGTTTCCAAAGCCTACGCCGCCTTCAATACCATTCGGGTTATGGCCCCTGCCGCAGCAAACTTAGAGGGTAAATTCAGCAGTCAGTTTTCACTAAGCGGAAAACTGACAGGCGAAATGAAGCCGGATTTGCCGGGTACCAACGGAGGGGGTCTGATTAAAATCACCGAAGGCCGGATAAAAGACCTCAAAATCATAGAAGGCATAAACAGCCTTGCCAAAACCAGTCTGCCCACCCAGACCAGCCTCAATGATGTACAAATCAAAGCCACCGTGAAAAACGGAAGGGTATTTTTTGAGCCTTTTCAGGTAAAGGCAGGCAGTCAGGTGGTGAGCATCGGAGGAAGCAATGGCCTCGACGGCACCATAGACTATCTGATGAAAACCTCTGTTCCTGCCGGGGCAGCAGGCGCAGCGCTTTCTGCTGTGGTAAGCCGTTTTACCGGTAAATCCATGACCGCCCCCAAGGCAGTAAACTTTGAAATTTCAGCTACGGGTCCGGCCACTGCACCAAAATATAAAATTGTCAAAATAGATGCCGGGGACAGTAAAGAACAGGTGAAAACGGCTGTAAACGAAAAGGTCAACCAATTAAAAGCCGAGGCTGAAGCAAAAGCACGGGCCGAAGCAGAGCGGCTCAAACAGGAAACCGAAGCAAAAGCCAGAGCCGAAGCCGAGCGACTCAAAAAAGAAGCCGAAAACAAAGCCCGGCAGGAACTGGAAAAGCTTAAGAAGAAGTGGTTTTAGTGGGGGAGTTTCAGGTTGGGGGGATTCAGAGTTCAAAGTTCAATGTTGAAAGTTCAAAGTTTTTTATGCCTTGATTTTCAATGTATTACCACTTAAAACCGACCACTTAATACTGTCCACTTGAAAAACTTTTGACTT
>JBIKMV010000116.1:0-8885 GCA_044359055.1 Catalimonadaceae bacterium | reverse complement strand
TCAAAACCCTGCAAAACGGAGTTGGCTCCTTTGGCCACAAAGATTTTGTCAATAATGGAAGCAGGTACGCTGCTGATGCCATAGGTGTAGGTGAGCCCCTGAACAAAGGGCAGGCCATCCATTAAAATCTGATTGTAAACTCCTGATAATCCAAGTATTCTGAGTTCTTTGGCATTGGTAAGGACATTGGTGGTCTGGGGCTGAACGGTACCCTGCGTTTCGAAGCACCCGGCCATGTCGCAGCAGGCTGCTTTGGTCAGTTCTTTTTGGGTAATGACTTCTGTTTTGATGGTCTGACCGGCATCGATAAAACTGCCTTGTTTTTTTCGCACGATGTGTACCTCGGCCGTTTCTCTGGCCAGAAGACTAAGCTGGATGTAGGCAAATTCATGGCCCTTGATTTCAAATGTATCAGTCTGGAAACCCCTGCAGCCGGCCACCAGATATACCTCACTGCTGTCCCTTTTCGGGATGCTGAATTCCCCTTTTTCATTGGTTTGAATTTTCTGATTGCTTCCCGGCCACACCACCCAGGCACCCCGGAGCGGATTGTCTTGCTCATCGGCTATTTGCCCCGGCAAAACCTGGGCACCGGCCCCAAAAAAACAAAAGAAAAGTGGCACAGTTGCCAGCAGGCCTACTTTTGTTTTTTTTTCTAAAAAATTGATATTCAAAGTATTTTGCCGGAGATTGGAAATAAAAGACTGCAAAATTATACAAAAAGCCTTCAACCCATTTTATTCTGCTCGGGTTGATTTTCAGTTTATCAAAGGATTCCTGAGTCTGGCCTCAGTCTGAAGTCCGGGAATCGGAGTCCAGCATCTCAATGTCCTGTATGAGAACCCTTTTGGCGATGGCTTTTCCGGTTTTGGTGGCGGCCAGGCCTCCCAAGGCAGTTTCTTTGTAAATCGATTCCATATTTTGTCCAACCTCTCCCAAGGCCTGCACACACTCGTCCACGGGAATTACCGAATCTACATGCGAAAGGGCCATTTGTGCAGCAGCCAGGGCTATAGAAGCCGCTGAGGCATTACGGACAATGCAGGGCACTTCTACCAACCCAGCTACAGGGTCACAAATCAGACCCAGCATACACTGAATGACAATTCCCACAGAATTGAAAACCTGATCAGGATTTCCGCCCAGCATATACACCACTGCTCCAGATGCCATGCAGGCAGCGGACCCGGTTTCGGCCTGACAACCACCCACAGCGCCAGCCAAAGAGGCATTTTGCTCTATGATGAGGGCTATGCCTGAGGCTATTAGAAGTCCTTCATGGATTTTTTCATCAGGCAGGTGATGGATTTTCTGAATCGTAGTTAGTACGCCGGGCAAAATTCCGGAGGCACCTGCCGTAGGAGCGGCTACCACGCGGCCCATACAGGAGTTGACCTCTTTTGCACCGAGGGCAGAAGATACCAGAAGAGAAAATTCCGGAGACAGCACCGTTATCCCGGATGTGGCTACCTTTTTTCCTGCATTGTTTACCATCCCTGACCTGGATTGCATATTTTGGGTCAATCCGGTTTCAACAGCCTCCTGCATTACCCTGTAGGCACGGGCAACACCAGCCCATATTTCTTCCGTGGTTTTATTTTTTTGAGTTATTTCATAATCAAGAACAGGCTGGTACAAAGGAATATTCTTTACTTTGATTTCTTTCAGCCAGCTTTGGAAGGATTCAAACAGCATAAAAAAAGCAATTTGGTGACTGCCATAAAGGTAAGGCATCACGCTCATTTCAAAAAATGGATTGCTTTTTTGTGCCTTTCGGCAAGTTTGCAGACCCTCCTTTTTGCCCAGCTTTCCTTTACTCCGCAAAAAGTTTTTTTTCACGGATTGAAGCGGTCCAAAACAGCCATTGTAAGTCGTGAATTGGCTTTTATTCCGGGTCGGGCCATCTTGCTTCAGGATACGGCAGATTTTTTCAAAAAGTCCTGCTTTAATATTTTCAATACCACGCTTTTCAATTACTGCACTTACCGTGTGGATTCCGGATATACTGATTCTTCAGGCCATTCATTCGGCCAGATACATTTTCGGGTAAGCGAGCGATGGTACACTTTTCCTGTGCCAATATTTGAACTGGCTGACCGAAATTTCAACGAGTGGTGGTACGACCGGAATGCAGATTTCAATCGGGTAAACATTGGATTGAAACTGATTCAAAAAAATGTCCGGGGCCGAAACGAAGAATTAATTTTGTTGGGACAGGGGGGTTTTACCCGCCGTTTCGATTTTTCGTACTTTTTTCCATATCTGAACCATTCTCAAACCCTTGGCCTCAAGATAAGAGGGTCTTATGCCAACAACCGCGATGTAGCCTACAGGTCATCCGGCAACAGACTTGTATTTCATCGTGATGAGAATTCCTTTGGGCGGGAGCGAATGTACGCCGGGTTTCAGTTTACTTTAAGGCGAAATATCTATTCTTATCATAATCTGGACTTTACCTATCTGTACAATAAGATTTCTTCAACTATTTTCAAACTTAACCCTGCATATTTTGCAGGTGATCGTCATCAGCGCTTTGCAGAAATCAAATACGCCTTTATCCGCGACAAACGGGATTTCAGATATTATGCCCAAAGGGGGAGTCTGATACAGATTTCGGCACAGCGCAGCGGATTTACTTATGCCGAAAATTTCCATATCTGGGCCATAAGAGCATCTTATGCCAAATATTGGAAGCTGAATAAATATTGGTTTTTTGCCACCAAAGCCGATGGAGAGACCTCCAATCCTGCTGCCCAGCCCTATTACGGCACACGGGTCCTGGGATTTGAAAATCGTTTTGTCCGGGGATACGAAAGGTATGTGATGGAGGGAAACTCTAATTTTCACATCCGCAATTCATTGAGATTTAAATTTTTAGCGAAAAAAATACCGGCAGATTGGGTTCCCCTGCGGCAGTTTCAGTTTATCCCGATAGATTTTTATCTGAGCGGATTCGGAGACCTTGGCTATGTGGGAAATCCCCATGTATTGCCTGAAAATAAACGGCTTGTAAATACCCTACTTGCCGGATATGGTCTGGGGCTGAATGTGGTCAGCTTTTATGACTTGGTCCTCCGCTTCGAATATTCCATTAACATTCAGGGCGACAGGGGATTGTATTTTTCTTTTTTGTCGGATATCTGATTTTATCAGGCTCCTCAGATTATTGTCTGAAAATCTGAATTGCGGGATAAATCTCCATATTCTGAATTACAGAAAAAATGACCGTATATGGCTGACCATATACAGATACCGTGCGGAAGACAGCAAGTGCATGGCCAAAAACAGCAATGGAACGAGGCTGTATAACCAACGACCTGATTTCCAGAGTTTTTCGGTAAAATTTATGGCAAACAAAAACCATAAGTAGGCCACCATGGAAGATTGCCAGGTCATGTTGGGCGAAATATATCCCCGGATAACATCGTAGAAGCAAAAGGAAAGCACAAGCCCCTGAATGAAAAACAAAAACAAAAGCAGGTTTCGTTTTTCGGCTACCCAATCTCTAAAACCGGCCAAAAATAAAGCTATGGGGAAGGAGAGTCCGGATAAAATAACCAAAACATGATTTTGCCAGCTTCCAAAAAAGAAAAAGGGTTCAAATACGATTTTAAAAACCAGTGCTGACTGCCGGAGCCACAAATTCTGAAGCCAGACAGCGGCCAGAAAAATAAATATCAGGACCAAAATTTGCTTCAATTTCGGGCTCCATTTTTCCTTCATAAAAATATACACCGGCATGACGGGTATCCAGCAAAAAAGAAAACTGGGCTTTATTGTAATCATCAGCAAACCCAATCCGCCCATGTAGAAAAGTCTTTTTCTTTTGCCGTCTTCCAGAAAAAGCAGTGTATGCCTGAAAAACAGAAGTACCAAAGGCCAAACCAAGAGTAAGGTACCATTGTGGAAGTAATTCGGACTGATATTGTTGATGATGTAATGCCGGGTAAACAGTGTGTTGGGGATAACAAACTGGATGGCCAGGACCAGAACAAAGACCAGCCAATTGGCTTCAGTTTTAAAGATATCTTTCAGAAAATCAAAAGATAACCGGATTTTAAGGTATTGGGAAATTGAAAATATCAGCCAAACAGCGAACATCTCTGCAACCAAATTTTGGGTGAACCCCGATAACAATTGGATCAGAAAAAAGAAAGTGGGATGCCCAATTATGAGTTCACCGGAAATAAGTTGATGTGAAAGCTTCAGGTGCTCTCGCAAATCGGGTTCCATCACCCTCTTTTCCAGAATAAACCATGCAAAAAAACCAAATGAAATCAGCAGGCTTACAGCCGATATAATAGCTGAGGATGGTTTTTTTTCAAGGAAGGAAAAGGCCTTGGGATATGTCATCGGTCAGATTCCGGTAGAAGGGTGTTTTTTTATTTTCTCCAAAGCCTGAAACAAAAATTCTCCCACAACTTGGGCGCCGCGGGGGGTTAGGTGAATATAGTCTTTTCCTGCCAGCGCCGGGCTTGTTCCTGCCCATGCCACAATCGAATTTTTGCCTCCCATTACTTCATACAGATCCCAAAAGCCTGATTTTGTGCGAAATGCTGCATTTTTTTGTGCTTTGCGGATGGCATCTATATTGGGATAACTCTGCCATTGGCCTCCTGTTTTTTTTGCCATATCAGAAACCCCGATGACCAGCACCTGCAGATCAGGATCGGCTTTTTTCAAGGTCTGGATTACCCGCACCATATTGTTTTCATACCAGAAATAAGAGGGAGAATCATAGGGAACCACATTCACCCCAAACTGAAGAATTACCATCTTCACATTCAGCCGCCTGATTTGATCCTGCAAAAACCTGGGGTTGATTTTCAGAAATTCCAGACCGGAACTGCCCCGCAGGGGAATGTTGTCTACCGCAACGCCGTTCAATCCGTCGAGGCAAACGCCGTAGAAGTCGTTTTCCGAATTTCCCTCCACTTCAATCGAAATGGACTTTTTCTTGCCTCCTGTTTGCCAGACAAGCGTTTTCAGGCTGTCGCTCGGGGGGGAGGTCCACTCCAGCTTGTCTTTTGAAAATGAGGGGCTGGAAATCCTAAGTTTTGAAACCGGATTTCGAAACAAAAAGGTAGCCCTTTCAAAAGAGGAAGATCGCCTGAATCCTGAGTTTTTAAGTTGGTAGGTAAAAGTTTGCTTCGATTTCGGATCGAGGGTTGCGGTATCCCTTTGCAGGTGAAAAAGGGAATGCAAAACCGAGTATTTGTTGTGCTTGGCCGGGACAGATTTTCCATAGAGAAAATACCTCCTTGCTTTTTTACTGGAGTTGATTTCCACCGAAATCCGGGTAGGGGTTTCTTCATAAAAAGGCAGCATTCCGGGCCCAATACCGCCATATGATTGCTGAAATCTTTGGCGCAGGTAGCCTGTAATCCGGTCGTTTTCTATCTGAGAATCACCGAAATGCAGAATGCGTACCACATTGTTGCCCTTTCCGGCGCTATCGAGACCCCGGAAAAAAGACTGAAAAAGACTGGAATCTCCATTGGGGAACTGTATTCCGGCTGAAGAATCGAGATGAAAATCGAGGTCCGGACGATCCAAGCCCGAAAGACTGTCTGCCATGCCTGCTGTTTGGGCACCTGAATCAAGCAGGGCCAATTTATCTGTTTCAGACTGAAGGGATAGCAATTTGCCGGTGTTTATTTTCTGCTCTGCGGGCCGGGAGCCAAACTCCGATACCCAACCAACAAAGTCGAAGGTTTTGATATGGAATGGTCCAAAGGTGACATTTTCCGGAATCAGAGCAAATACAGCAATCAGACTCAGACAAAGACTGAACAGAAAAATAAGGAGGAAAACCGGCCGCATGCCCAAAAATCAGGCCGCAAAAATATGAAACAGAGCTTACCGAAAACGCTTTTTTAGATGTACCGGACCGAAATTCTGAAATCTTCAAAAGCGCATGTGCCGGCAGCGGGTAGGCCGTATCTTAAAAATTGTTAACAGACCTTAAAGAAGTCTCATTCGGGTGAGCAAACCAAAAAAGCGTTTTATTATTGCGCACTCAAATCCATGATTTGAATCAATCAATTCATTTACATTCTTTTAAGATGAAACACCCCTCCATTTTTGCTCTTGCCATTTTTCTTGGGCTGCATATTCATGCCCTTGGGCAGAATCAAATCCTGAAACCCGGCAAACCGGCCGGTAAGAAACCGGTAAAGCCCAAGCAGGTTCAATACGCCGGAAAACAGAACGAGTTTGTAGAAAATTTTCAAAAAGGATCTGTCAACTGGACGGGCCAATACATTGAAGCAGAGGGCAATTCTGTATTCGATACCCTGCGCTTCAAGCTGAAAAACCAGGCCCGGCTGATGGCCCGCCGCGGGGCCATTGTAGATGCCCAGCGAAACCTGTTGGAGATTGTAAACGGAGTTTTGGTAGAAGGCCAGACCACGGTGAAAGATCTGGTAGTAGTGAGCGATGAGGTAAAAACCCGTGTAAGCGGCATGTTGAAGGGTGCTGTAGAAATGGGTCCTGTCCGTTATGAGGATGGAGTGGCTACGGTGCGCCTGCGTATTCCCTTGTACAATGATGGCCTGGCAGAGGCGGTAGATACCAATACGCATCCGGCACCGGTAAAACCTGCTGCCGGGGCAGATTCTCTTCCCGAAAATGTTGTACTTGCTGTAAACGGCGAATACAAGCCCCGGCTGTTTCCCAAACTGACCGATGAGCAAAACAACCTCCTTCTGAACATGGCTGATGCTTTTGACCCCACCAACGGCAAGGCCCCTCAGATAGTAAGGCAAGCCAAGACCACCATCGATGCCCTGAAAAACAAGAAAGGAACCGCCCTGCTGGAGGCTGCTCAGGATCAGCTCGGCAATCTGGTATTGAATCAGAAATCAAAAGAGCGGGTTGAAAAATGGAAACAGGCAGGCCTGCTCGTCTGGAATGTGGTAAAAAAATTAATTCTTCCTATCTAATCCATTGTATATGAAAAGATTGCTATCGGGAATCGGAGTTTGGTTTCTCCTGATTTCGTTTTCTTACGGACAGGGAATTGCCGTAAGGGCAAAAGGCACAGGGACCAACCGCAGTGAAGCCCTCAACGACGCCAGGCGAAATGCCATTTCCTCGGGAGTAGGGGTGAGGGTGCAGGCAGAAACCCAGATGCAGGACATGGTGGCCATACGCGATGCCGTGCTGAGCCGCACCGAAGGCGTGGTGACAGCCGAAAAAATTGTTTCCGAAGGTCAGGCAGGCGAATTGTATGAGATTGAGCTGGAAGCCATGGTAAACAAGGATGCTTTCGATGCCAATGTACGCAGCCTTTCTCAGATGGTGGGTGGCATTCGTTTCCTCACCATCGTTAATCCGGATTTGGCTGCCAATGGTGAACTTCCGGATTTATATCGCTTTGCAGTGGATAGAGTCAATGAATTTTTGCTTTCAAAGAAATACAGGGTGCTTGAATCCAAGCGCTATTTTCAGATTTTAAAGGCCACTAAATCTATACTCGACAAAGACGAATCCGGCCTGAGTTATGAGCAAAAGCTGGGGATGCTGGCCGATGCTCAGATGCTGTTTGAAATCGATAAAATCAATGTAGACTTCCGGCCTGGCGCCGGCGGATTGCCGGGACAAACCAAGGTGTTTTTTGATGTAAAGGTTTTTGATAATTGTACAGGCGAACTTCTGGGTACATCGCCCCTGGAATCGGGATGGGTGATGCTGCCCAATGCCGATGCTGCCCAAAGGGAAGCCGTAAAGCAGTCTGTAGAAAAAGGCATGGTGCGGCCATTGTATCTTTTCAGTGAGAGCATGGGGTCCTGGATCAATGACGGCGCTCCCTACCGGGTAAGGATATACAATCAGCCTGGTGCGCAGACGCTCACTTCCAGAGATTTGCGGCCATTTAAGAATAAGCTGACTTCAAATTCTGATTTCGGGGGAACTTTCGAGCCAAACCTGAACAATGGCTATTTCCTGTACAATATCAGCTACAAGAAGCGCTCCGATCAAATGGGGGACTTGCTCATGGATTATGCCGATGAAACCGAGGCCCTTAAGCCCCTGAAAATGGACATATCTTTCCAGTTTGGCCGGTTTATGTGTCTTACTCCTTCAGCCCAGAAAGAGCTGGTAAAGCCCCTGCAAAATCTGGATGTGCTGCAGGATGAAATCAAAAAACAGGAGGGTCAGCCCGGCACAGATCTCAATCTGCAGGGACTTATGGACAAACTGAAAAGATCTGAGGTGAAAAACCCTCCGGCACCTCCGGTTGGTGCTGCATCCAATCCGCCTGCTGCTATGGGAAGCAAAAGGCCTGCGAAAAAACCATCAACCAAAAAACCGATTCAGAAAAAATGAAAAATTCCATCGTATTTCTGCTTGGCCTGACATTAATGCTGGCCGGCTGCTCCAAAAATTATTTTCAGCAGACGCAGGTTAGTCCTGCTTTTTCTAAGTTTATTCGCTACAAGGCCATTGTGATGATGCCTGTACTCATATCTTCAAAAAATCTGGCCTCTGAAGAATTGATAAACCGGTGCAAATTTCACTTGCAGGGTGAATTGTCGAAGCTGAATTTCGATCTTGTAAACAGTGAAGGCTTTGAAGAAGTATGCCGGGCCCGGAGTTTTGGCGGCTCCGGAATGATTACAGAAGCTACTGCAGCGGAGGTTGCCAAGAGTATTGGGGTTCAGGCCCTGGTATATTGCGACGTTTCAACGGAATCCATTCAGGGCGGATTGCCGCTGATGGCCACCGTCCGCATATTGAGTACGGACAATCCGGTACTTCTGTATACCGGCAAGGCCCGTGCCGACAATCCCGCCTCCCTCGAAGCCGGACTCGAGTTTGCCATTGAAAAGGCTTTGGAAGGGCTGAAGTGAAGGCCAGCGAGTAGAGCTATCTGTACGAGT
>JBIKMV010000115.1:0-8913 GCA_044359055.1 Catalimonadaceae bacterium | reverse complement strand
CTCTTTGCCATTTTTCTCCTGAGCGGAACAGGACTGTAAAAAAATGGCGCAGGGATTTTTTTGCCATCCATAATTACTGAGACAGGGCCGGGTTTTGTCCAGATTCTCAATCTGTGCAAGCATGGAGGCACAGTCGTTTAATTGCTTTGGCTGCGGGAGCAAACTACGGGCAACTATACAAGCCTGATTTTTCCCGGCAACCAGCCTGCCAGTAATTTCTTCGTTCCATTTTCCCTTGGCCTGAGCGGTTGCAGGAGAATTGAAAGCCCAGGATTGAGACTGCATTTTGGCTGGATCAAAATCTTCCACCACCATAAGCCCGTATCGGTTGCAAAGCTCAAACCATGCAGGATTGCAAAATTGCCGGCCTGCCCATACCGCATTGACATGGAGCCTTTTCAAACGCTTTAGCAGGTCAGGATAAACGGACGGTCTGATTGCAGGATTGGCATCCTCTCCGACCAGATTGAATCCTTTGATTTTTATGGCTTTACCATTGACGAGCAGGCGACTATCCTCAACATGGGTATCCCGAAAACCAACCTCCTGTCGGATAACCTGCAAAACTTTTCCGTCCCCGGTTTCCAGACGGAGAAATAAGGTGTAAAGTACAGGCGACTCCGCCGACCAGGCCTTTACCACCGGAATTCTGGTCTTAAAAAAGCCTGCTAATTCTGCCTTATTGAGGGCGGTAAGGAAGGGTTTACCTTCGGTCCAGATGACATTTCCCTGCGGATCTTTGAGAGTGGCTGTGATTTGTATTTTCTGGTTGGGAGGGCCGTAAGTTTTCGGGCTAAGGTCTATTTCCAGTATACCGTCCTGATATTGATTTTCGAGACCTGCACGGACATGAAAATCCCTGATCCAGGTACCGGAAACGAAAAAAATATACAGTTCACCTCCCTGAAAACCCGGAAAATCGGGAAGTGTAGATGCCCCACCAGGGGTTGAATTTGGCGAAATCTGTAAAGCCAGAGTATTTTCTCCTTCCTGAAGCAGGGGGCTGATGTCGAACTCTTTGACTGCAGCAGGTGCATCACAGGCAGCAGCAAGGCGGCCGTTGAGCCAAATGCGAAAAGGAGAATAGGAAGGGCCGATATGGATGAATTTCTTTTTGCTTTTCCAGCCGGCAGGAAGAGAAAATTTCTTTCTGCAAAGCCATTCAATTCCGGGGTGGCGGGCGTCGGATACGGAATTTTGGTTTCCTGCAGAAGCCGGAGCGGGCCATGCATTTCCATCAGGCTCATGGAGGCCGGACATTTGAAAGGAAATCCAGTCACGGTCATTGAAAAGCGGCTTTTCAAAGGCCGGCAGTGCAGCCTTGCCCTGAGGCATGGCCTTTATTTTCCACCATCCACCGAGGGATAAAAAATACCTTGATTTCCAAAACTCTTCTGAGGATTCATTTTCAGAGGCAAACGGAAAAGCAAAGGCCCTCCGGGGTTCCGCCACCGGCTGTTCATAACCGGAGCGAAGACGATTCTGAGCCAGCAGGACTGAGGAACTGAAAACAAAAACCTGAAACCAATACCAACGAAACATGGGGCGAAGGTAAGTTCTTTGCCCGGCAATCAGGTGCATTCAGGAGGTTCCGGGATGAACACATTTTTCAGAAGGAGGTAGAAATGTGGAAAAGATTTAGAGAAAAAGCATAAAAAAAGGCCCTTACAGGCCTTTAAGAAACAAACAAGAACTTATTATTAGTACCGTCCGCCGCTCCGGTTGTAACCACCACGGTCGCCACCACCGAAGCCTCCGCGGCCTCCCTGTGGTCTTTCTTCCCGTGGACGGGCTTCTGACACTGCTATCTCTTTTCCTGCAAGGTTCGCCCCGTTTAAGGCATCCATGGCTGCCTGACCGTCTTCACGGTTGGCAAATTCAACGAAACCAAATCCTCTGGAGCGTCCGGAATCCCGGTCCATAATGATTTTGGAAGAAACAATTTCGCCATAGGGTTCGAAAGCCTGACGAAGCTCATCGTCTCTCATCTTGAAAGCGATGTTTGAAACATAAAGATTCATAATACTTAAAAAAAATCTGTTAATTCTGAAAATCGGGAACTCAGGACTTGGATGTAGAAGACTGAAAAAAAGTTTCGAACCTCGCTTTCCAATATCAAAAGAGACCAAAAATCGCAACGAAAGTGAGGGAAAAAGCCGGATATGCCACCATGCAGGTATGAAATTTTATTTTTATGAAGAAAATTAATTTCCAATCTATTGAATTTCAGTTGGTTAAAAATAAAAATATTTTTGATTCCCAGTACCGGAATTCAGCCATTGAAAAAAAATGCTTAATAAAACTACCTGCCTTTATCGGAAAAGTGTCCTGATTCATTGCAAATCCCCTTCTCAGAAATCAGATTTATCGAACCAGGAAATAATTTGCCAGAAATCCTCCGAGGTTTTGCGTCGCATCTTCAGACGCGCTGAACCTGTGCTCCTGAAAATCTGCTGATCATCGAGTACGATGGTCACATTGAAATACCGCTCCATTCCAACCAGGGTATCTGACAGGGTATCGGCCGAAACATAGTGCTGCCACTGCACGGAAGCCGACTTGGCCGCACGGAATAAATTGTAGGTGGTGCGCATATCGATGTCACGGTCCCAGTAAACGAGATTGTTGTTGGTAAAATCAAGGTAACTGAACTGAAAATCCCGGGCCAGCATTTGCCCATATAAAAGGGTATCCCGAAGTTCGTAGGACGACCTGAACCATTCAAACATACCCGAAATGGTTTTGCGGTTCCCAAGGACGGCATTTTTATCTACCACTATATCTTCCAGAGCCGGTGCAAAGGGATTGCAGGCAGCCAGAAAGACCAATGGAAAGATCAGGGCGCAAAAAAATGTTGCCTTAATTCGGTCCAGCATGGTCCGCTATTGGTTTTATTGTCCTGCCATGTAACGATCTGCCATTCATTCTGACGGTTTCGCCGCATCTGAAAGCTCAGCAAACCCGAAAAACCTACAGCCTTGAATGCTGTGTCCTGATGGTAGATATTCAGGGCATAATCGGCTGTGTATTCCAGCGAGTCCTGATTGAAATTGTTGATTCGGGAATTGCTGAATGTGAGAGAATTGCCGGAGTTTACAGGCTGGGAGGCCACACGGAAGTTGTTTAAAAACTGATTTTCATTGTCCCAGGTCCAGCGAGAAAAAAGGCCCAGGTTATTGGCCATCAGAGAAGGGTCTGCCCGAAAAGTAAACTGCTCAAATGCCATGCAGCGTTTGTAGTTGTTTACATCAAGCAGGGTGACCGCTTTCACCAGATTGCTGATCAGAATGGAAGGCTCCGTGGGGCTGATCCACTCCTGATTGACTTCTGGCTGTTTTGGCACCCTCTCATTGAAGCAACCGAAAAAGACTGCCAACGGAACCAACCTGAGTAAAAAAAGAATATGAAACTTCTTCATAAAAAGGCTGAGGGTGACAAAGGTATAAGAATAAGATGAGGAAAGGGGCGGGAATATTTTGCTAAAGCAGGCCAAAGGCCTACTTTTGGCCCTTCAAAAAAAAGACAGTTGCATCCATGAATATTCACGAATATCAGGCCAAGGAATTGCTGAAAAATTATGGCGTACAAATCCAGGAAGGCATTGTAGCCCACAACGGAGAGGAAGCAGAGGCAGCAGCCAAAGCCCTGAAAAAAGATTACAACTCAGACTGGTGCGTAATCAAGGCCCAGATTCATGCGGGTGGAAGGGGCAAAGGAGGCGGAGTAAAGCTTGCCAAATCTCCTGCCGAAGCCAATGAAATTGCCACCAGAATGATCGGGATGCAATTGGTAACCCCTCAGACCGGACCCGAGGGAAAAAAAGTTCATAAAGTACTGGTAGCCCAGGATGTGTATTATCCCGGTGCAAACCCTGTAAAAGAATTTTATGTCAGTATCCTGCTGGATCGTACAACCGGACGCAATGTCATCATTTCCAGCACAGAAGGGGGTATGGACATTGAAGAAGTTGCTGCCAAAACACCTGAAAAAATTGTAAAAGAATGGATAGATCCCCTGATTGGTCTTCAACCTTTTCAGGCAAGAAAAATTGCATTCGGTCTGGGTCTGGAAGGCAATGCATTCAAAGAAATGGTGAAATTTATCGATTGCCTCTACAAAGCTTATGAGGGCATAGATGCCTCACTTTTTGAAATCAACCCTGCCCTGAAAACCTCCGATGACAAAATCCTCGCAGTAGACGGCAAAGTAAATATTGATGACAATGCCCTCTACCGGCACAAGCATCTTTCCGAACTCCGTGACATCACGCAGGAAGATCCCCTGGAGGTGGAAGCCGGTGAATCGGGCCTCAATTATGTAAAACTTGACGGAAATGTTGGCTGTATGGTAAACGGAGCCGGACTGGCCATGGCCACTATGGATGTAATCAAACTCTCCGGGGGCGAACCGGCCAACTTCCTCGATGTAGGCGGTGGTGCCAATGCCAAAACGGTGGAAGCCGGTTTCCGCATCATCATGAAAGATCCCAATGTAAAGGCCATTCTTATCAATGTTTTTGGTGGAATCGTGCGCTGCGACCGGGTTGCCAGCGGGGTGGTGGAAGCCTGCCACAACATCGGGAAGATAGACATCCCCATCATTGTGAGGCTTCAGGGCACCAATGCCGAATTGGGTGCAAAAATCATTGCCGATTCAGGCCTGAAGGTATATCCCGCCATATTGCTGAAAGAAGCTGCGGACAAAATCAGGGATGTTCTGGCTTGAGTTTTTCGAAAAAAAATAACTTTCAGGGCCATCTGCAGAAATGCGGGTGGCTTTTTTCTTTCCAGACCCCTTGGGCAAAACGGCCCCCGGATACCCCCCCTGAGGAAAAAGAAAATCCATCTCCGCAATTCCGGTTAGATTTGCACACGAAAAGTTCCGCATGAATTTTATTGAAAACTGGGGAAAGTACTTCCTCTTTCTTTACAACATGGTCCGCAATAAAGAGCCGTTGCGGGTTTACCCTCCTTTGATCATTGACGAAATGGTCAAAATCGGCACCAATTCCTTGGTCATTGTGGCCATAGTATCTTCCTTTATCGGTGCGGTTACGGCCATTCAGACGGCCGACAATCTTGTGAGTCCTCTTGTACCCCTGTCGGTTATCGGCACGATCTGCCGGGATATGAATCTGCTGGAGCTGGCCCCTACCTTTACTTGCGTGGTCCTGGCCGGTAAAGTAGGCTCCAATCTGGCCGGCGAAATCGGCTCTATGCGAATTACAGAGCAGATAGATGCCATCGATGTGATGGGCATCAATTCCACCAGTTTTCTGATATTGCCAAAAATGGTGGCGGCCTGCATTATGATTCCGGTTCTGTGCATCCTTTCTGCTTTTCTTGGCCTTATGGGTGGCTATCTGGTGGCCCTGCTAGGGGATGTGATGACCCCCAACGACTATGTAAACGGGCTGCGGAATGGTTTCAGGGTCTTCAATGTATATTTTGCCCTTATCAAATCCGTGGTTTTTGCATTTCTCATTGCCAGCATTGCTTCTTACAAGGGCTATTACACCTATGGCGGTGCTCTCGAAATCGGGCAGGCAAGTACCAAAGCCGTAACCAATGCGGTCATCGGCATCCTGGTTGCCGATCTGGTCCTGGCGCAGGTACTGATCTGAATTTACCATGATAGAAATTGTCAACATCAAAAAATCATTCGGCGACAAGCAGGTTTTGGCCGGAATCTCGGGGCGGTTTGAAGACAGCCACAACAGCCTCATCATAGGGGCTTCCGGAACCGGCAAATCGGTTTTGCTCAAGTGCATCGTGGGCCTCATTACACCGGATGAAGGCGATGTTTTTTTTGATGGCCGGTCCCTTTACAACTCATCCGCCCGGGAGGTAAAAAAAATACGAAGGGAAATGGGCATGCTCTTTCAGGGCGGAGCCCTTTTCGACTCAAAAACAGTGGCAGAAAATGTCCGCTTCCCCCTGGATATGCTGCAAAACGAAATGCCCCTGAGCGAAAAAAATGACCGGGTTTTACACAGCCTTGAAAGAGTGGGGTTGGAAAATGCTGCCCAAAAAATGCCCTCTGAAATCAGCGGCGGGATGAAAAAAAGAGTGGGCATTGCCAGGGCCATCGTCATGAATCCCAAATACCTCTTCTGCGACGAACCCAACTCCGGCCTCGACCCTATGACGGCCATCCGGATTGATGAATTGATTTCTGAAATTACCGATGACTACAAAATGACCACCGTCGTGGTGACGCATGATATGAATTCGGTGATGGGAATCGGGGAATATGTGATGTTTCTCTACAATGGATTGAAAGAATGGGAAGGTGATTCTCAGTCGATTTTACATGCGGAAAGCAAGGCGCTCCGGGAGTTTGTATTTGCGAGTAAAATCATGGAGCGCCTGATCCACAACGGGTGAAATTTTCGGAAATCAATTGGAATCATGTGCCGCCAAATCTCCGGTTTCTTTTCCTGCTCTTCGAATCCCTAAACTTTACCGGTCCTTGAAAATTATTGCCGAAATTTCCTGACCTTTGAAAATCAGGATTCCAACAATTTCAACCCGACCGGGTTTCTTTTTTCAGGCATATGAAAGGCTTTCATTTCTCCAAATACACCCCCCCTTTAAAAAATCAAAAGTCTGATTTTGAGTCGCTTCTGAATATTTTTCTGCAACTCATCAACATCACTGCGGGCAATGTGGCCGAAGCCATGTCCTGGCTTACCAACCTTGACAAACAATACGGACTTACCGGGTCATCCTATGGCATTGGCGATTTTTATGAAGACCTTAAACGAAAGGGGTATGTAGAGGAAAAATCAGGACAGGGCGAGGCCGTGTTGACTCCAAAATCGGAAAGAAGTTTGCGAAAAAAATCACTGGATGAAATTTTCGGAAAACTGAAGAAATCTAGTCCAGGCAACCACATCAGCCGGACAACCGGCCGGGGCGATGAAACCACTTCCGAGATCCGGGCCTTTCAGTTTGGTGATTCTCCGGAGCATGTTGCCTTTTCAGAGTCTATCCGGAATGCCCAAATCAACCATGGAACCGAAGATTTTTTTCTTACTGAAAAAGATCTGGAAATCAGGGAGACCATCCACAAAGCGCAGACTTCCACCGTGCTGATGATTGATATTTCTCATTCCATGATTCTGTATGGTGAAGACCGCATTACGCCTGCCAAAAAAGTGGCCATGGCACTGTCGGAATTTATCACCACCCGCTACCCGAAAGATACCCTGGATATTATTGTGTTTGGCAACGATGCCTGGCAGGTTCAGATCAAAGACCTGCCCTATCTGGAAGTCGGACCCTACCACACCAACACCGTTGCCGGGCTGGAACTGGCGATAGACCTGCTTCGCCGAAAAAAAAACAAGAACAAACAGATTTTCATGATTACTGACGGCAAGCCAACCTGCCTGAAGGAGGGAATGATGTATTACAAAAACAGCTTTGGCCTCGACCCCAAAATCATGAAAAAGACGCTGAATCTGGCAGCTATCTGCCGGAAACTGAAAATTCCAGTCACCACCTTTATGATTGCCAGCGATCCGTATCTGCAGGAATTTGTTCGTGAGTTTACCCGAATTAACGAAGGCAAGGCCTGGTATTCTGACCTCAACGGGCTGGGAGAATTCGTAATTGAGGATTTTCAGCGCAACCGGCGAAAAAAAGCCTGAAATTAATTTCCTCTTACATCCATATTGCCCAACTTTCAGCGTTCTCTTACTTTGCATCCGGTTTATGATCATTACAGGTTTTAAAGGTGTATGGAACAAGGTCCGGGAAAAATGCATATCCGGATTGGCGATTCTGTGTTTTCCGGTTTTGGGATTTAGCCCTGAACTGAATGCGCAGCACAATCTGGACTCCCTGTTTACCAACGACTTACAAGCCATTCAGGAGCATTCGGCAGAGCTGGAGTCGGCACGCCTGAGGATGTATGCCGATACTACTCTGGCCCGTATTATCCCTTCCGTAGATTTGGAAACGGTTGAAGACCGCATAGCCTGCCTCAATCTGGATATGCCGATTACCGTGAACAAAACGGTTTGTGGTTTCATTAACTTCTTTACCGTAAGGAAGCGAAATTACACCCAAACCATGTTGGAAAGGAAAAATTATTACTTCCCTATTTTCGAATATTACCTTAAAAAACACGAAATGCCCGATGCCCTCAAGTATCTGGCCATTGTAGAATCAGGCTTAAAGTTCAATGCGAAATCCAAAAGCGGGGCTGTAGGCTTGTGGCAATTTATGCCCGGGACGGGAAAAGACTTTTACCTCGCTCAGAATCAACACATTGACGAGCGGCAGCACCCTTATCTGGCCACTGAGGCAGCCTGCAAATTTTTGAAATACCTGCATGGCATGTTCAACGACTGGGAACTTGCCCTTGCTGCTTACAACTGCGGCCCCGGCAATGTGCTTAAAGCCATGCGCAAATCCGGAAAGCGGGGATTTTGGGAGATTTATAATTTCTTGCCTCAGGAAACCCGCGCCTATGTGCCGCAGTTCCATGCGGTGGTGTACTCCATGAATTTTGCCGCCGAGCACAATATCCGCCCCGACCTCGATTCCATTTGGGTGAGTACGGCATTCGACACCTTCCAGGTCCAAAAATCCTTTGATCTGGTGAAGCTGGAAAGCATTCTCGGACTCCCGGGACAAACGCTGGGCATCCACAATCCCTGTATAAAATCGAGGGTATATCCTGCCAACTGCCCCCATCCCCTACTGGTGCCCAAATCGCACAGCCCCCTGCTGGCCGCCAATCTGAGCCGCTTTATAGATTCGGCCGCCGTAACCATCGTACCAAAACCCCCGGCTGAGGTACGGCTTGCACACCGCCACGGACACTGGAGATATTACAAAGCCGCCAGAGGAGAGCGACTCGACAGCATTGCCGCCCGCACCGGTGTGGCTCTGGCTTCGCTAA
>JBIKMV010000114.1:0-8965 GCA_044359055.1 Catalimonadaceae bacterium | reverse complement strand
CCAAAGGCGACACGGCTGGTCCGGAAATGGCTGAAACACTGGAACTTTTGGGAGAAAGTCTCCGCAAACTGGGCCGGTTCGAGGAGTCGAAAAAGGCTCTGTCTCAATGTCTGCTCATCCTTACTGCAGGGAATTTTGCAGACAAGAAAAAAGAAGCCGGGGTACGAAAAAAACTGGGCCTTTGTCTGGTTCGGCTCCATGCATTTGAAGATGCTGAAAAGCAGTATTTCAAAGCTCTGGAATTGAGCACCAATCCGGATGGAAATGAGTCGAAGGCGGTTGCGGATTTGCATTTTTTGATGGGCGTTCTCAATCTGAAGCAGGAAAAGTTTGAGGCTGCCGAATATTACCTGAAAACTTCCCTCTCCCAATTCGAAAAAATATTGGGAAAAAAAGATACGAGTCTGGTGGACGCCTACAATGCCCTCGGGGCTTTGTATATTGACTGGTCTAAACCCGATCTGGCGGAAATTCAATTTCTAAAATGCATTGAAATAATTGAAAATCAGCTTAGTAAAAACCATTTTCTCCTGGCCTTTCCGCTCAACAATCAGGCAAATCTATATGCAAGCATGGGCCACTACGACAAGGCCTCGCGGTATTATGAAAGGGCCCTTGAAATATTGATTTTACAATACGGCCCCGGCCATCCGGAACTGGCCGATTGCTACAACAATCTGGGTGTTTTGGCTCTGCAAAAGAAATCCTTTGAACAGGCTGAGCAGTATATAGCCATATCTCTAGAAATTAAAAAAAACCATCAGGTAGTAAAAGAAGCCGAACTGGCCTTTGCCATTTACAATCTGGGCAATATCAATTTTATGCTGGAGCGTTACCAAAAAGCCGAAAAACTTTATCTCGAATCTCTCTCCATCTACAACGAGATAATGGGTGAAAATCAAAGGTTTCAGGCTGAAGTTTATAATAATCTGGCGGGTACGCTGTGCAGAAGGGGCAAATTTGAAGAAGCAGAAAAGTATTACCGTAAAGCAATAGAAAACCAGTTGAATTTTTTTGGGCCCGATAACCTTGAGGAGGCCGAGATGGCACACCGTATGGCGATGATGTATTATATGAAAGGCGATGCTTCGCAGGCAACCCGCTACTTTTCAGATTTTTATCGAAAGGAAACAAAAAAAATCACCAAATTTTTCACATACCTCTCCGATGAAGAAAAGGAGAAATGGGTTGAAAAAGAACAAGCCCTTTGGGATACATTTTTCGGATTCTGCGTTCACCGCTACCCCAAAAACCCGGCAATCGGTATAGACCTCATCGAATTTCAAATGGCTACCAAAGGTATTTTGCTCAGTACATCTTCCAAGTGGCGAAGCAAAATGAGGGCACACCCTGACCCGGTGGTCAGAGAAAACTTTGAAAGCTGGCTTCAACTGAAAAATAAAATTTTCGGCAACCTGAGCATGGCCGAAGAAAACAAAAGAGAAGAAACAGAAAAACTTCAGAATCAGGCAGATAAACAAGAAAAAGAACTCAACAGAAACTCTGAAAACTTTGGTTTGGGCTCGCCCGGTAAAAAACCGAAATTCTCAGACCTGAGGGCCTGCCTCAAACCGGGGCAAGCTTTGGTGGAAATTATCCGAACCAGGAAATTTGGCACAGTCGGAACCTACCGCGATTCTCTTGTGCAGGTTGACATACCCGGCACCACCGATACCATTCAGTATGCTGCACTGGTGGTAAAACCGGAAAGCAAATCACCGGAACTGATTCTTTTTCCCGATGGCAATAGGATGGAAAAAGAGCATTTTTTGTTTTACCGCAAGGCCATTGCAAGAGAAATCCCCGACTACCAGTCTTATCGGGTTTACTGGCAAAAGCTGGAAAAAGCCCTGAAAGGATGCAAAGAGGTCTATTATTCACCCGACGGCATTTACCACAGAATCAACCCCCTTACCCTTTTTAATCCATCGGCGAAACAATACCTGCTAGACCAGATCGATATTCACATCCTTACTTCGGGTAGCGATTTGCTTGAAAAACAAAACAAAAAAAACCGGAACCGCCAGGCTTACCTGATAGGATTTCCTGCATTTTTTGGCAAGGATACCCCGACAATCACCCCAAAAAAAACCATTCAGGGCTTCGATTTGGCTCCTTTGCCTTCTACCCGGTCCGAACTGGAAAAAGTTGAAACCATCCTAAAGGCAAAAAACTGGTCTGTCTTTCATTTCAGAGATACAATGGCTTCAGAGTCATTGGTAAAAAATGTAAAAAACCCCGGTATTTTACATTTGGCGACCCATGGTTTTTTTCATTCAGACACGAGCAGAGACCGAAATGTATTGCTCAATTCAGGCCTGATGCTGGCCAATTCGGGCCTTTCGCTTTCGGGCCAAACAGCAGAAAATCAGGACGATGGCATCCTAACATCTGCCGAGGCTATGAACCTGAATCTGGACAGTACCGAACTGGTGGTTTTGAGTGCCTGCGAAACCGGATTGGGAGAAATCAAAAACGGAGAAGGAGTTTATGGCTTACAAAGGGCCATAAAAGTAGCAGGTGCCGAATCGGTGATGATGAGTTTGTGGAAAGTAAACGATGAGGCCACACAGGATTTGATGGTTTCTTTTTATTCTGCCTGGCTTGATAAGACTCGCAAGGCCGGCAAAGTAAAAGCAGGAAATGGCATTGCTCATGGCAATGGGTCGGTCCGTCACCGGGCTTTTGCAGAAGCTCAGAAAAAACTTAAAAAACGGTTTCCAAGCCCATATTACTGGGGGCCCTTTGTGCTGGTTGGGGAGTAAAATCTTACTATTCAGCATGTTGCGCTGTAATGGCAGGCGTTTGAAGACATGGGGTAATGGATTTAAGGGCCTGCCGAATTTTCAGAAAAATAAAAAACCATATCGGCCTTCATTCGAGAAATTCCTAATCTTGCACTCTGTTAAAGGTTCCCAAAACTGAAGTATGCCAAAGGCTATTCCTCCAAAAATCTGGCTTTCTTCCCCACACATGGGTTCCGGGGAATTTGAGTTTGTAAAAAATGCCTTCGAAACCAACTGGATTGCACCTCTGGGTCCGCATGTGGATGGATTTGAGCAGGATCTGGTTCGTTTTCTGCACACCGGCCATTCCGCGGCCCTGAGTTCGGGAACCGCAGCCCTGCACCTGGCCCTTATTTTGGGTGGAGTTAGCAGGGGCGATTATGTTCTTTGTTCCTCATTTACCTTTTCGGCTTCGGCCAATCCCATTGTTTATCAGGGAGCTATACCGGTTTTTGTAGATTCAGAATCCCATACCTGGAATATGGATCCGGACCTGGCCGAAGAAACCCTGAAAGAGCTGACAGCCAAAGGCATTAAACCCAAAGCGCTGGTCTTGGTGCACCTCTATGGTATGCCCTCTCAAATGGACAGGTTTGTACAACTGGCCCACACCTACGACTTGTTGCTGATAGAAGACGCGGCAGAAGCTCTGGGTAGTCATTTCAAAGGTAAAATGATGGGTACCTTCGGAAAGTCGGGGGTGCTCTCTTTCAACGGCAACAAAATCATCACCACTTCCGGAGGCGGCGCCCTCATTTCTGACGACGAAGCCCTGATTGGTCAGGCCCGTTTTCTGGCAACACAGGCCCGCGATCCTGCGCCCCATTACCAGCATTCTCAGATTGGTTATAATTACAGGATGAGCAATGTATGCGCCGGAATCGGCCGCGGGCAAATGCAGGTACTGCAGGACAGAATTGTGAGCAGGAGGGCCCATTTCAGCTACTATCAACAAGCACTCGGCGATCTTCCGGGCATCGCTTTTTTGCCTGAGCCGGATGGCTATTTCTCCAACAGGTGGCTTACCTGCATCACCGTAAACCCGAAAGAATCCGGAGGAGTCAGCCGCGAAGACATCCGTCTGGCCCTAGAAAAAGAAAATATCGAATCCCGTCCGCTGTGGAAGCCTATGCACCTGCAGCCCATATTTCAGCAGCACCCGGCCTGGGTAAATGGAATCTCCGAAACCCTTTTCAATCGGGGACTTTGCCTTCCTTCCGGCAGCAATTTGTCTGCCGCTGACCTGCAAAGGGTGGTGTTCACCACACGAAGTTTGTGGAACCGATAGGTTCATGGCCATTTTCCTGATTTTTTGCTGAATATGACTTTGCAGAAACGAGCCTCAGGCACATTACCAGCGCGGTTTTCCTGAATCGGTATTGCCTCCCTTCCGGCTCTTGAATCGCCTCTGCTGCAAATACTTAACCTCGCTTTGCCGCATGGCCTCGAGCAAAGCTCTGGCCTGGTCTTCACTAAGGCCGCTTTCCTGAAGTTTTTCTTTATCCAGCCGGATGGCATTGAGATCTGAAGCATCGGTTTCTTCTTTGCCCCTGGTCTTCGATTCCTGGTTCCCGGCCTTATCTTCCTGCTCTTCTTTTGCCTTTCCTTTTTCCTTTTCGCCTTTTTTGGCTATGGCGTTTTTGGCCTCCTTCTCTTCATCCTCTCCCTGTTTTGAATCCTTTTGATTCTGCTTCTGATTGCCCTGGGCTTCATTTCCCTGAGAGCTGCCGGAGTTGTTCTTATTGTCCTTGTTCTGATCCCCCGGCTTTCCCTGATTTTTATCCTGACCTTCCTGCCCCTGATTGCCCTGTTTTTCTTTTTGTTCCTGCTTTTTCTGGTCCTGTTCACGGGGATTCTGAGGCGGCTCTTTTTCCGGATTGTTTTTGCTTTCCTGCTCCTCCTGCTGCTTTTGCAGGCGGTAGGCCAGTTCGTAATTGAAGCGGGCCATCTTATTCTCAGGCTGAGTTTTCAGGCTTCGTTTGTACCAGTCGAGGGCTGATTTGTAATCCTTGCGGGCAGCGTATATATTGCCAATCTGCAGGTAGGCCTGAGACTTCTGTTCCGGATTGTTCAGCAGGCCGGCAGCAGCCATGTAGCTCTTCATGGCTTTGGAATATTTGCCGGTCTGGTAATAGGCAGAACCCAGATTCAGATGCGCCTGTGCCGGAATTCCGGGGTTTTCTCTGAAGGCAGACTCATAGGCCCGGATGGCCGAGGGAAAGTCTTTTTTCTTCATCGACTGTTCGGCCTGATCCAAAAAGCGGTTGGTACGGGCTATGCCCCCAATGCCATCAGCAAGGCTGCTTCCGCAGAGCAAAAGACCACTCAGGCAGGTCAGGAGAAATTTTAACGCTTTGATTTTCACTTCAGGGATGAGAATCGGTCATGCAAATTTCACCAAATAAAGTTCAAACCAAACAGGGTGAAAAAAATTTCAACCCTTCGGCAATCACTAATTTTCCTGCAAACAATAAGAATAAGCCATTATTTTTGAGGCCCTTCCAGAAAGACATTATCCGGCAATTCATGAACCAAAGGCCCCGAAAATCTGATTCCTTTTCAAAAAGGAATTTCCCGGCTGTGCCTTCGTTTGTGTATTTAATGCGCTTCCTCATTTTTCCGTCGATTGCCTTCTGCTTGATGGCAGGCCTGTTTTTCTCCTGCTCACAAGAAAAAAAGACCTGGACCTCCCTGGCCTGGCACAATACCCTGGCCCGGTACAACGGCTATTTTATTGCCAAAGAGAAAATGAAGGAATATGAAGAAGATCAGCTGCTCAACTTCAAAGACAACTACAACCGTGTGCTGGATATTTACCCCTTTCCGCCCCTGGGTTCGGGCAGCTCGGCGAATGGTCCCATGGAAGAAATCATTAAAAAAGCTTCCATACCCATCCAGCGGCATAAAAATTCGAAGTGGGTGGACGATTGCTACCAACTGGTCGGGCAGGCCCGGTTTTACAAGGAAGATTGGGAGAATGCCGTTCAAACATTCAAATTCATAAATACCAAGTTCACAGACATCGATGCCAAACACAAAGCCGTTATCTGGCTGCTGATTACCTACACCCGGATGGGCGATTACTCCAATGCCAAATCGGTGATTGCTTACCTGAAGAAAGAAAAGCTCAGCAAAGAAAATCTGCGGGAAGGCGCCCTTGCATTTTCGTACTACTATCTGAGAAGAAAAGAGTATCAGAAAGTTACCGATTACCTCAGTATGGCCATGGAGCTGATGCCAAGGAGCAAACGCAAAGGCCGGCTACTCCATGCCCTGGGTCAGCTGCATCAAAAATTTGGTCACGATGATGAAGCATTTGCGGCCTACCGGCAGGTGCTCCGCTGCCAGCCCAATTTCGAACTGGAATTTTTCTCCCGGCTCAATATGGCCCAGACCGTGGCCATCACCGAAGAAAAGCAACTGAAAAAAATCAGAAAAAACTTCGTCAGGATGACCACCGACCTGAAATATGAAGATTATCTGGACAAGGTTTATTACCAAATGGGTTGCTTTGAAGTCAAGCAAAACAATTTGCCCAAAGGCATTGATTACCTGAAAATAAGTCTGAAAAAAGGAAAAGGCGGCAGCCAGAAGGCCTATACATACCTGAAACTGGCCGAACTGCACTACAAACCCCTGCGCAGCTATGTGTGGGCAAAAAACTACTACGACAGTTGCATGCAGAGTCTGGATACGCTGGAAGACAATTACAAGGCTATAGCCAAAAGGCAGAAAGTGCTGGCCGAATTTGTGAAACACTATGAAACCGTTCAGCGGGAAGACAGCCTCCAAAAGCTTGCCCGGATGGATTCCACTGCATTGTTTGCCATCATTGACAAAAAGATAAAGGAAGACCGGGAAAAAAAAGCCAAAGCCGATAAGGAGGCTAAGAAACTTGCCGATCAGATGGACTCCGGCGGAGGGGGCGACAGCGGATTCAATCCGGCATTTGAAAATATGGCGGGCGGACAAGGCGGCAGACCTGCAGGCGGGCAGATCACTGGTCAGGGTGGCTGGTATTTTGGCAACATTGCGGCAGTAGCTGCTGGAAGGCTCGATTTCAAAAAGAAATGGGGAAACCGAAAACTGGAAGACAACTGGCGCCGCAGCAGCAAAGAAGCAGAAATCAGTGAAGACCAGGCTGCTTCGGATTCTGCCGGAGTCCGAACCGACCGCTCAGGTGAATCCCGGAAGCCAGACAAAGAGACGGCAGATTCGGATAAGGAAAAAGGGAAAAAAGAAGGCAGGGAGGCTGTTCTTTCTCAGGCTCAGCTCAGGGCGCCCTACCTCAAAGATCTGCCCTCAAACGAGGCCGCTCTGAAAGCATCCCATGAAAAATTACAGGTAGCCCTTTTCGAAATGGGAAAAATCTACGACCAGAAACTGGAAGAGCCCGAAGAAGCCATTCTGGCGCTGGAAAGGGATGTGAAAGACTATCCCCGCTTCGAAAAAGTGCCCGAGGCCCTTTACAATCTTTGCCTCATCTACCGCAAACTGAACCGAAACGCCGATTTTGAACGCTGCAAATCCCGCCTTCTGAAAGATCACCCTGAATCTATTTTTGCCAAGCTGATTGTAAACCCCAATTATCTGCTGGAAAACAAACAGCGGAATGAAATCATTGGGGGTATGTACCGGACTGTTTTTGAGCAGTACAAAGCCGGGCAATACATAGAGGCCAGCAATGGCATTGCCGCCATACGGCAGCAGTTTCCCAAATCGGATTTCGAAGACAAACTCGCCATCCTTCAGGCTTTGATTACCGCAAAAACGGTGGACATCCCCACCTATATTTCCCTGCTGAAAAAATTTCTGACCGATTACCCAAATTCCAATCTGAAAGAATTTGCACAGGAATGCCTTAAAAACGCAGAAAAAGGAAAAGCCGGGCCCGCTCCCGGTGCAGATGTCTCTTTGTCCGAGCCTCCCTCAGACAAGCCTGCAGAGGTTCAATTCAACGCGGAACTGAACAAAACCCAGTACTTTCTGGCCATCATTCCCACCCTCAATATCCCCGAAGCAGAACTGAAAGCCGCATTCTCTGATTTCAATTCCAAGTATTACCCCGGTGACGGCCTCAGTGTGACCACACTGCCACTGGGCGACAATCAGCATGTAATGATCAAAGTTCAGGAACTCCCGACCAAGGTAAGAGGCATGTATTACCTGAAAAAAGTGATGGAAGCTGGTCCGTTCAAAAAAGATTTTAAAAACCTGAAACCGACCTTTGTGCTGGTAACCCAGGAAAACCTGCAGAAGCTCTATAAAACCAAAGCGGTAAAAGAATATGCAGTGTTTTACGCCAAAAACTACGACCTGCAAAAGGAGCTGGATGATGAGATTCCAGCTTTTGGAAAGTAACCTAAGGCATGGAATGCAATCTCCTGATTCAGATTTTCAGGGGATTTATCCCTGCTTCCTGCTGAATCTGGCAGTCCAGACTCCGAATTGCTGAAAACCTTTTCTTCCCAGCCGGAACCAAAGCACCAAAGCTGTAAAAAAGGAAAACAACCATATCATCATCAGATTGAAAGATGGGGTGGTCATCAGCTTTCCACCTATGTGTTTTTGGGGAGCATAGAAGTGTGTCCTGAAATCGAACATATGCCGGGGCTCCGGATTATGAAACACAGGGCTGGCTTTTCGGATGATGCCCTCCCGGGTAGTTTCCAGATGACTGTCCATCAGATTGGCATTGGTCAGGATATCCCGGATTCTTTCATTTTCTGAGGTAGTCTTCAGCTTTTCCAGATATCCCTTGTCGCCATGCTCCCTGCCAAGAGAATCGCGTATCTGGCAAAGTTTCTTTTCGGCATTTTCGTATTTTTGGTTGTAATAAACCCCGAATTTTTCAAGCCATTTCATAATCCGGTCGTAGTCAGAATCTGAAAACGGATTTTTTCGGGCGGCTTCCCAGTGGCTGTGCTCCATGCCGAAGCGCTCACCTTCTTTGCAAAGTTCGCGGTAGGTCAGTTCCCTTTTCATGTCTCTGACCTCTCCGGCAGAATCCTGCTTCAGAAATGCCTCCGAAACCAGATTGCGCAGTTCGCCCAGATAGTAGCTGCGCTTATAATGGGCATCTGCCATTTCCTTTTCTGAAGGGTAGGCAAATTTCTGATACGAATTACCGGTAAACTGCGCCACCATCAGGGCTTCGTAAGCCCATCGAGAAATCATGA
>JBIKMV010000113.1:0-9029 GCA_044359055.1 Catalimonadaceae bacterium | reverse complement strand
TCCTTGCGGTCCGGCAGGGCCTTGCGGACCAACTGCTCCGGCTGCACCTGTTTCTCCTTGCGGCCCTGTTGAACCGGTTTCACCTTGTGGTCCGGCGGGCCCTTGCGGCCCTGTGGCCCCGGTTGGTCCTGTTTCTCCCTGTGGTCCGGCTGGTCCTTGCGGTCCGGTCGCTCCGGTTGTGCCCTGTGGTCCGGTTGGACCCGGGTCTCCCTGCGGTCCGGCGGGACCTTGCGGACCTGTGGCCCCGCTTGGCCCCGGAACGCCCTGCGGACCGGGAGGTGAGTTGGCAGCAAACAAAGCAAAGGGCACACTCAACAACGGAGAAACCCCTGTAATGGTATAATCTGTACCTCCGGCCGGATCAGTTTCTGTTTTGATAAAGAAAGGTCCTGTGCCCCAGTTTACTCCGGAAAATGTTCCCGAAATGATGGTTCCGCCACCGATTTCCAGAGAAGCGAGGCCATTGACATTGGTTTGGGGCGTATGTCTTTCCACATACACTGCTGTACCTGTTTCTGAACCCTGAAGAATGCTGACACGCATTCCAACGGTCTGATTCTGAAGCAGCTGGTTGCCAGAATTCCGGATTACAGCCTGAAAACTCATTTTATTGGGCGCCTGAGCTAAAGCATTTGCAGCCATTAAAATTGCTGCACTGACCAAGATAATTTTTTTCATGTTTTCTTAATTCTTGATGATTTTGAAGGATTGGATTTTTTTGTTTTCCTGATTGTGGATGTCTAAAAAATAAGTGGCCATAGGCAAATGCTGCAGGGCCAATGTGGTTTGTTGTCCGGATATTTCTCCTCTGCCTACAGATTTGCCGAGGGCATCAAAAAGCTGATACCATAACTTTTCGTTTTTGTATTCGCTGATTGAAATGTTTAGATTGTCGGTTGCAGGATTAGGGAAAGCAGCGAGAGAAATATTCAGTGCCGCTTCTTTGTTTCCCAAAATAAATATTTCATAAGCATGCTGTACACCCTGGGCCACCGTACCTGTACTGCCCGAATGGGTGGTATAAACAACCTGACCTACACTGTAAGCCGCGGTTCCCCCGCTTCCTGTGGCATTGCCTCCGGAAACATTCACAGATTCTTGGGCTTTTGTCAAACCCGTCCACATTATGCCTGCTACTAATAGAGCAAGATGTTTTGATTTCATGCCAAAAGGCAAAGGCCATTTTTTTTTCATTCTCCCGGTTGTATTTTTATTAAACGATTGGTTTTGTGGCTTTTCTCACAGCCTGTTTTGTTAATTTGATTTGACAGTTTCAAGGTCATGGTTCTCCTTAAAGCTTTTTTTGAACAGGACCCGGCAGTGGATTTCATGTTTTGTGTTTTCCCCCATGGCGCAATGCTTCAAAATTCAACTGCCTGAGGAACTACCGAAGATTGGACCGAATAAAACTGAATTAGTGGCTTTATGGCAGGCGATGATTGAAAAATTTGTACAATCAAGGCAAAGTTTCAACATTCTGCAAGTCACAATTAGAATTCGGAAGGTTCTATTTAGAGTTTGGCCTGTTTAGCCAAGAATTTATTTTTTAACATTGCTCTTTTCTCCCTCGCCTAATCCTGTGTAACCTATAATTAAACAAACTTTTCAATTCAAATTCGAAAAATTGAGCAAATTGGGCCTTTGAATAAAACCTGCTTTCCCTGAAGCATCTCCGACTCATTTTCCTTGCCTTGCTGCCGCTTGTACTTACGGAACCAGCCTGTGCCCGCTTGTTTCAGCGGTTCGACCCGGCCAAACTTCCGAGTCCTTTTGTCAGGGCCATTTATCAGGACAAGGCTGGATTTATATGGCTGGGAACCCGCAGCGGGTTGTGCCGCTTCGATGGCCAAAACTACCTCCGCTTCAGTCACGAACCCGGGAATCCCGGGAGCCTAGCCAACCACCACATTCGCTCTATTCTGGAAGACCGCAGCGGAAACCTGTGGTTGTGCACCTTTGGCGGAGGGCTTTCCTGTTTGGATCCTGCCAGCCGGCGTTTTAAAAATTATCCTCTGCCCCGGAACTCGGCTGCAGGAAGGATACACAAAGCCCTGTTTGACCGAAATGAAAACCTTTGGCTGGCCACCGAAAGCGGCGGATTGGTGCAGTTTCTGCAAAAAGAAAAACGCTACAGATGCATCCGCTTTCCGGAAGCCGACAGAAAGGCATTACTGGACTTGCGATGCATCAGCCCGGGTAAAGAAGGCAGTTTCTGGGTGGGCGGCACCAATGGCGTTTTGTTCCGTTTTTTTCCCGAAACCCGGCGCTATCACCGCATTCCCGGAGTGCCCCTCACCACCATTTGGGAAATTATTCCACTCAACGACAGTATTTTGGCTTTGGCCACCATCAACGGCCTGATGGCCCTGAACCTCCGCAGCGGCGTTTTTACAACACTGGCAGACACCCGGACCGAACCTGCACTGCCCGGCAATATCATTCTGGCCATGTGCCGCGATGTATACGGCAAATTTTGGTTGGGCACCTCTGCGGGCCTTGCCGTGTATGACCCGCAAACTAGGAAAATTGAAACCTTGGTTTCGGAGTCTTTTCTGCCCCAAGGCTTGCCCGAAAACCGCATTGTTGCCCTCCTGCCGGACAGAAACGGCCTAATGTGGATAGGTACATGGAATGAGGGAGTTGCCCATACCCCTGTGCAGGAAACCGGCTTTCACCTTTCGGAAACACCCCCGGATGCATCGCCTGCGGAGCGTTTAGAAAATACCCAAAAGATCTGCTGGGATGCCCAAGGTCAAATTTATGCCTCCAGCTGGAGCGGCCTTATTCGGGTAAATCCGGAAAATAACCGGATTGAAAAAACCCTTTGCGACACCTCAAAGCCCGGAACCCTGGCCACCAACCGGTTGTGGGGGATTTTATCCGATTCGAAAAATCGCTTGTGGGTTGGCAGCCATGACCATGGCCTGTATTGCAGGGATAAACCCGGCGGACCCCTGCTGAAGGTGGATACCCTGCCCGGTATGAAGAGCAGACTGCGGTTTTCTGCCGAAATCACCGAAGACAGGAAGGGCAGGATTTGGGTGGGAACTTTTCTCCATGGTCTTGCGCTTTGGGATGAAGAAAAAAAGAATTTCAGTGTTTTTACGCTGAAGGCAGGACCCGGACCTACCCTTCCGGCACTCAATCAAATCAACCTGATACGGGAAGGACCGGACGGCAAACTCTGGCTTGGCACCAACGGCGGAGGCCTGGTCATTTTTGATCCCGATTCAAAGGCGTACCAAATCATTCCACCCAATCAGGAAAAAGGGGGTATTTTCAATGGCTTTGTGATGGGCATTGCTTTTACCGGCAATACCATTTGGCTGAGTACAGAAGGCGGAGGCATTTTGTATGCCCCGCTCAACAAGCCTGCAGCGATGACTTCCTTCAACCAACAAACCGGTCTGGACGAAAAAAACCTGCCGGCCATGCAAACGGATAGGAAAGGCAATCTCTGGCTGGGAGGTTCTGCACTTTGGTTGATAGAGACCGCAGGGAAGAAACCGCAGGAAATTACCAGGATAAAAAGTTTCCAGTCGGGTAGTTTGCTCGTTCCCCAGCGGTGGCAATCTGCGGTTTTGTCTCGTGATGGGCGTCTGGCTTTTGCCGGAAACCGGGCCATCCTGTATTTTCATCCGGACCAAATCCGGCTTCCTGCTGCGCCACAGGTGGCCCTTGCTGATATGTTTGCAGGTGAAAAAACACGCTTGTCCGATTCAGCTCTCCATGAAAAAACACGCATCCTTATTCCGGCCGGGTTGGATTATTTTTCGCTTCAGATTGCCAATCTCAATTTTTTCGGACAAGACAAAAGCCGGTGCATTTACCAGCTGGAAGGCGTACATCCGGAGCCTGTAATGGCCGGCCCTTCAGCCTTGATCACCATTTCGGGACTTCGCCCGGGCCTGCATGCCTTCCGATTCAGGGCACAAAACGAGGCCGGACTTGAAAGCCCCGAAGTAACCGTTTGGATTGAAAAGTTGCCCCATTGGTGGCAAACGGGCTGGTTTCTGTTTCTGTGTATTCTTTTCGCATTGGCCTTGCTCTATGCTTTCATTCGCTGGCAGATAGGCATTGGCAAAAGGAAGTCGGAAGAAAAGTCCCGTGCCGAACTGGAGAAGCTGGAGTTGGAACTGAAGGCTTTGCGCTCGCAGATGAACCCTCATTTTTTGTTCAATGCCCTGAATTCTATCGACCATTTCATTTGGAAAAACGATGCCCTGAAGGCCTCTGATTATCTGGCCCGATTTTCCAGACTTATGCGTATGATTTTAGAAAACTCCAGGCACAACCGCATACCGCTGGAGGAAGAACTGCAAAGCCTGAACCTGTATCTGCAACTGGAGCAAATGCGCATGGAATATGGTTTTGATTCTGAAATAGTAACCGAAAATCTTCCCGGGGATTTGCTGATTCCGCCGATGCTGATTCAACCTTTGGCCGAAAATGCCATACACCACGGCCTGATGCCCTTGCAATACCGGGGCCGGTTGCAGATTGAAATCAGGCAGATTACACCCGGTAAGATTCTGGTGACCATAGAAGACAATGGCGTGGGAAGGCCTCCGGAATTCAGAAAGGAAAAAACAGAAGCCCGCCCCGGTCTCGGTCTGAGCATTACCCGGGAGCGAATCGTACTGCTGAATGAAGGCAGGGAGGACTCTTTCTCCATCACCGATTTGAAAGATGCTGCGGGTAAAGCCTGCGGCACCCGTGTTGAATTTACTTTACCCTTTGAAGACCCGAATGAACCTGATTAAAAGAATACAAAGATGAAACTGAGAGCCATTATTGTAGACGACGAACCAAACGGCCGGGAAGTGCTGGCAAGGCAATTGGAACATTACTGCCCCGAAATTGAGTTGATGGGCCTGGCCAGAAATGGTCATGAAGCCACACTCCTGATCAGAGAGTCCCGGCCCGATGTGGTATTTCTGGATGTGGAAATGGGGAATGAAACCGGATTTGATCTGCTCAAAAATCTGGGAGAGGTAAAGTTTGATGTAGTATTTACCACTGCCCACGAAAAGTATGCGCTGGAGGCCATCCGCTTCTCGGCACTGGATTACCTGATGAAGCCGATTCTGGCCGATGAACTGAAACGCTCCGTGAGCCGGCTGCTGCAAAAAAATCCTTCAGGTGACCGGCACCGGCATTTGGATGCCCTCATTTACAACATCAATTACAGCAATGCCGATAAAAAAATTGCCTTGCCCACCGTCAATGGATTTGAATTTATCTCCATCAGCGAATTGATCCGCTGCGAGGCGCAAAACAACTACACCCATATTTTTCTGAAGAATGAGAAAACCATTCTGGTCAGCCGCACCCTGCTGGAATTCGAAAAATTGCTGGGCAATTATTATTTTTTCAGAATACACCAATCGCATTTAATCAACCTGCGGCATGTGCAGGAGTACGACAAAGGGCAAACCGGGGTCATCGTAATGTCGGACGGAACCCGGCTGGAGGTATCCAGGCGGAAGAAATCAGACCTGATGCAGGCCTTATCGGAGTTTTCGCTGATCCTTTAAGTCAAGTAAAAAGTCGAAACTCAAAACTCAAAAGTTTTTCAAGTGGTTGGTTTTTAGTAGTCAGCTTTAAGTGGATAAGACAAGTTAAAAGTAAAAAGTAAGAAATCAAAAGCTTTTTAAGTTATCAGCTTTTAGTAGTCGGTTTTAAGTTGGATGAGCAGCCAACATGAAACCTGAAACCCATTTCCCCCCAACTCTTGATTTACGAAATTTTCCCTGTTCCGGAGGGGTGGGTTCGTGAATAGTTTCTTTTTACAGGATACCTTTGCATAAAAAAGAAATCACCCATCAATGGATAAGCAGGATGTCCGCTGGAAACAACGGTTTCAGAATTATTCAAAAGCATTGCAGCAGCTGACAAAGTTTGTTGACAAAGGGGAAGGATTGAATGAACTCGAAGAACAGGGAATGATTCAGGCTTTTGAATACACCTTTGAACTCGCATGGAACCTGATCAAAGATTATTTCGAGTACCAGGGCAGCAGCAATATTCAGGGTAGCCGCGATGCCTTCCGTCTGGCTTTTAATAGAGGATTGATTTCGAAAGGGGAGTCCTGGATGAAAATGATTGAAAGCCAGACCATGACATCCCACACCTACAATAAAGAAACCGCTGATGAAATCGCAAAGGCCGTGCTTCATGAGTACTTTTTTCTGTTCAGCGAACTGTTTCAAACCATGGAAAATCTTCTCATTAAAGAAGAGCAGCAATAAGACAATAATGGCTTTTGGATTGAATGATGTTACCATAAAGCGCATTCAGGAAGTATTTGCGTGCTTTCCGGAAATAGAGGAAGTTTTGATCTATGGTTCGCGGGCTATGGGTAATTTCCGGCCTGGTTCCGACATAGACCTAACCATTAAAACCGGCAGTCCGGGTCTGGACTTGCTCAATAGAATCTGCCTGCAGCTTGATGATTTGATGTTGCCGTATCTGTTTGATGTTTCCTTTTTCGGATCCATTCAAAATCCTGAATTGATTGGCCACATTTACCGGGCCGGAAAACTTTTTTATCGCAAGTCGGACTAACAGGGGAAAAGCATTTCAAGTGGTCAGTAATTAGTAGCCGGTTTTAAGTGGATAAGGAAAGTAAAAACTCAAAACTCAAAAGTTTTTTATAACAACCTGAATTTCATGAGAAAAACCACCTACAACTTTGAACTTTCCACTTTGAACTCCAACCTGAAACTCTTTCCGTCCAACCGCTGCCGTGTTGTGTTCCCACACGCCACCCGCTGCTGCCGGGAACCCTGCCATCCCGCCTTTGCTGCGGATGTGCCACCCCTTTGGGGTGGGAATCATGTGTTGGCCATTTTTCTATAAACCTTTCACCCCTTCCGGGTGATGTTCAATAATTTGTTGAAACCTGAAGAAAAGTAAAAATTCAAAACTCAAAAGCATTTCAAGTTTTCGGTTTTTAGCAATCAGTTTTAAGTTATAATACATTGAATTTCAGGTATTAAGTAACTTTGAACCTTGAACTTACAATCAGGGACCAGAAATAAGGAATCAGAAACAAAAAATCCCGGACCTTTCAGTCCGGGATTATTGCAATTATTGGGTTTTAATGAGTATTACAATTTCGAGAGCCGGAATACCCTGGTGCCGTTCTCTCCTTCTGTCTTCAGTGTATACAAGCCCGCAGGGCGGCCGCTCAGATCCAGAGCTTCGGTTTGGCCCGGCCTGAGGGTGCCCGATGCCAACTGCCGGCCATCGGTAGACCACAGGCTGTAATTCATGCTGCTTTCCCCTTCAGGTACCTGTACCTGAAACATACCCGATGAGGGGTTCGGATATACCCTGATTTCCTGAGCGGATATTTCCTCTTCCTCCTCGTTGCCAAAGGCAGCACGGGTTCCCGGAATCAGCGTCAGGTTGGCTACCGCAACTGCAGAGTTCAGCGAACCCGGTAATGTGGCCACCGCCCGTATGGTCCGCGAACCTGCGCCGGTCAGACTGAAGGGACTGCCGTAGATCCGCGTGAAGGAATTGGGGAACGGACTCAGACGGGGTACACTGCCGTTGGTGGTGTAGTAAATTGTGGCTCCCGGTGTGGCGCAGCTGATGCTCACACTCAATGGACTGCCAAAGCTGCCGCTGCCCGGCGTAATCACCGGTGTGGCCACCACAGCAGGCGGACTGGTAATGGTCAGGGTTGCCACGGCATTGGCCGAATTCACCATGCCGGAAGCTGTGCCCATCGCCCGGATGGTGGCAGTGGAATTCACCGCAAACGGACCTGTGTACAAAAAGGTATACACCGAGCCCAAAAGGGGCACATTGCCATTGGTTGTGTAGTAAATGGAAGAACCCGGTGTGGCGCAGGTGATGCTCACACTCTGCGCACCTGTGTAGGAGCCGGTTCCCGGACTGATTGCCGGGGTCGCCACTACCGCAGGGGCAGTAAAGGTGAGGTTTATCGACCGCACTGCGCTGTTGCTCATCCCGGCTTTGGTGGCCATTGCATTTATTCTGCAACTGCTGCCAATGAGGATCGGTCCCGCATATCTGAAGGTAAAGCTATTGGGAATATCTACACGGGGAAGATTGCCGTTGGTGGTATAAAAAATTACCGCTTCGGGTGTGGCACTGCTCATGGTGATGGTCTGTGCTGCAGTATAAGTGCCGGTGCCCGGACTGAATGTTACCGGTTCTGCCTGCAGGGATACCACCGGGTTGATGGTGATGGTAACCGTGGCTGAGCCGGGACAGGGTGAGCCGATGGCATAAGTGAGCACATATGCGCCTGGTGTTTGGCTGGTATTGAACACCCCGGAGGCGCTCACGCCTGTACCGGACCAGGTACCGCCTGAGGGGCTGCCAGTCAGATTCAGGTTGCCCGAATTTTGGGCCACGGTCTGATTGGAGCCTGCCGATACCACGGGGTTGTTTTCATCAATCTGACCATTGCAGTTGTCGTCTATGCCGTTGCCGCAGATTTCCGATGCAGCAGAGTTAACAGCCGCATTTCCATCGTTGCAGTCGCTGTTGTTGGTTACGCTTCCGGCAATGGGCGAACAGGATGAAGTTCCGGTAGCAGAGGCCGAACCATATCCGTCACCGTCGGCATCGGTATAATAGGTGAGGAAGGGAAGTCCCTCATCCGCACTGCCGTCGCAGTCGTCGTCTATGCCGTTGCAGACTTCTGTAGCGCCGGGATTGATGGCCGCATTTCCATCGTTGCAGTCGCTGTTGTTGGTGACCTTACCGCTTACAAGTGTGCAGGAAGTTTGTCCGGGATCGGATGCAGAACCGAAGCCGTCACCGTCGGCATCTGTGTAGTAGGTTATCAAAGTAATGCCCTCATCCACAGAGCCATCGCAGTCGTTGTCGGCACCATCGCAAACCTCAGAAGCACCGGGGTTTATGGCGGGGTTGCTATCATCGCAATCGCCGTTGTTGGTGATCTTACCGCTTACAGGTGTGCAGGAAGTTTGTCCGGGATCGGATGCAGAACCGAAGCCGTCACCGTCGGCATCTGTGTAGTAGGT
>JBIKMV010000112.1:0-9054 GCA_044359055.1 Catalimonadaceae bacterium | reverse complement strand
ATATTTATCCTGATAACCGGGCCCGATACCCTTGAGGGTAGATCCGATTTTTTGCTCGCCCTTCAATGCCTCACTTGCCCTATCCAGAAGTTTGTGGGTGGGCAGGATAACCTGTGCCCTGCTGGAGAGAAAAAGATTTTCTTTCACATCTAGGCCATTTTGCTCCAGACCTTTTACTTCTTTTGAAAAAACAAAGGGATCCAGAACAACCCCGTTGCCGATTACATTCCGGGCTTCCGGCCTGAAAATGCCCGAGGGAATCTGATGAAGGACATGTTTTTTACCCTGAATCACCAGTGTATGTCCGGCGTTGGGTCCACCCTGAAACCGGGCCACCACCTGGTATTGCGGTGCAATAAAATCAACAACTTTTCCTTTGCCTTCGTCGCCCCATTGTAGGCCCAGCAAAACATCAACCGGCATTTCTTTTCAATTCAATTGATTATGATTTTTTATTCAGGTCTGTCAGGGTTTGGATTCAGAACCCATTTCAGCTTTCAGGGCAGCGAGGCGGGATTTTGCCCCGGTCACTGTTTCCTTATCCTTTGCATTCTCAATAATCGAATTCAAAGTGGCCTGGGCCTGAAAATACTCTTTTTGGGCAACATAATTGTCAGCCATCAGCAAAAACCCTTTGTTGTACCATTTGGGATAGGTAGCAAATCTGCTTTTCAAATCGAAAAGTGCAGCAAGAGATTCATTGAACTTTTTCTGCTTGTAGAATACCTCTGCCACAAGGAATTGTGCCTCTGCCCCATTGATGTCCTGTGCATTGTTGACCGTATTCAGAAGTTCATCAAGGGCTTTTTCGTATTCCCCTTTTCCAACCAGTACTTTGGCTGAATACAGTGAGGCCTTGTTGAATACATCAGGAGAAAGGTTTTCCTTTTTCAGCAATTCGGCCGAAAGAACCGAAACCGAATCATACTTACCCATCTGATACAGGTTTTCAATCAGCCCCAGACTGGCATTGTTGATGTCTTTTACGGTTTTGGCTATTCCATTCAGCAAAAGAGCGTATTGCGAAGCCGAAGCCTGAAAATTACCATTGGAATATTCGAGTTCGGCAATTCTGAAGGATGACCGGATGAACCAGTTGCTCCTGCCCATTGCGGTAAGTTCCTTATATAGAGGCAGTGCCTCCTGCCTGTTTCCACT
This sequence comes from Catalimonadaceae bacterium, assembly GCA_044359055.1. Classification (GTDB taxonomy): domain Bacteria; phylum Bacteroidota; class Bacteroidia; order Cytophagales; family Flexibacteraceae; genus CAMDMI01. The sequence continues at coordinate 7,896 of JBIKMV010000112.1, read as the reverse complement.
CCGGTAGAAAGATTCTGCCAGATAAAACCGGGCTTCAGTGGCATAACTGGAACTGGGATAGGTTTTCAGATAATCCTGAAATCCGGTGATGGCTTTGGCATATTTCTGACCATTGTACAAGGCCTTGGATGTTTCAAATTCAATGCTTTCAAGAGATTCGGAACCCGGATTGGCCTTTTTAAATTTCCCGATGTACTCATTCAGCTGTTCAATCTCACCAGTTTGAACAAGGGCTTCCTGTAGGCCGAGTATGGCAGAATTGGCAGCAGAATGTGAGGGGTATTCGTCGAGAATTTTCTTGAAATCGCTTACTGCAGAAGCATATTCTCTGAGATTGGCGGCCGAGGTACCCCTGTTAAGGTAGCAATAGGGAATCACCGGACTTTCGGGCATGTTGGAAATGATGTTGCTGTAGCCCCGTATTGCAGCCTGATAATTGGAAGATTCATAATCCATCTGGGCTTTTTGAAACAATGCACCATCGAACCACTTCGAACGGGAATATTTTTCCACCACCACTGAGAAATTGGTACGGGCATTTTCGTAATCCTTCATGGCAGCATACACCATGCCTTTCTGATAGAAGGCATAATCCAGTTCAGCAGTGCGGGCATCAATGGCTTTGTCGTACGACCGAAGGGCAAGCGGATAGTTTTTGGTGGCATAGTAGCAATCGGCCAGACGCAAATAGGAATCCGACAAAAAGGGTTTCTGAGCTGCTTTTTCCAGTTCCTGAATGTAATCTCTGAAAAAACCCAAAGCTCTGGAATAATCTTTTTGATTGAAGCTGGCATAGCCGGAACCGTACCGGGCTTTCAGAAAATAGGGCGAGGAAGATGCATTCTCAGATTTCAGAATGTAGGCAAAGTCCTGTGCGGCCTGGGGATACTGCCGGAGTTTCAGCTGGCACTCCCCATTCCAGTAGGCGGCGGCAAAGGCAGTTTCTTTGTCCAGGGCATACTTTCCGGACTGGGTAAACAAATCCCTGGCTTTTTCAAATTTCCCGTCGTTGAAGAGAATGGTTCCCTGCTGGTAAGCAGCTCTTTGATAAGCCATGCTCAGCCTGTCGGATTTGGCTCCAGACTTTTCCATGTATGCAAGTGCAGCATCAAAATCGTTGCTGTTCAGCAGGCCTTCTCCTATGAGTTCCTGGGCTTCTTTGTAAAATTCGCTACTCCTGTTGGCCGCTGAAAAGTCTTTGAGAATTTCCACAGCATCGTTGTACTTCTCCAAATCATAGCTGAGTTTGCCTGCATTGAACCAGGCAGTTTCCTGAATTTTCGCATCTCCCTCAAGCATGGATGCCTGATCAAATGCCGTAAGGGCAAATTGCTTCTGGTCCTTTTTCAGGTAGCAAACGCCCAGATAATAGGATGCCATCTGGGTAATGGTATCCCTTTTTCCACCAAGGGTATCCACTTTGGCAGCGGCCTGCCGGAATCCTCCGATAGCTTTATCGGTCTGGTCTGACTTGAACCATGAAAATCCCATACGGAACTGAAGGGGTTTTCCCGGATTTTTTACGGCCCTGGTGTATTCATCGAAATGGCCTGAAGCGGCTTTGTAATCCTTTTTGTTGTAATAGGATTCGCCCACCAGCATATGAAGTTCTTCCTTTCCGGTAAAGCGGGCAGTGTCTTTAAATGTGGATTCTCCCAGCGAAATGACCTCATCAAACTGTTTTTTCTTGTACAAAATACTGGCTTTCAGAACAGGGATCGCCGGTTTAAATTCCTGCGACCGGGAAGCTGCACTCAGGTAATTCAGTGCTTCATCCGATTGATTGTCCCTGAAATGCAGAAATGCCAGATAATAGGATGCCGGGGGAAGAAAAGAATTGTCGTTGCCTCTTATTTTTTGAAAAAAGGACTTGGAACGGTCATATTGCTGAAGTTGAAAACAAGAAAGCCCCGCTTTGTAATCGGCTTCCGCCTGCACATCAGCATTCAGATTTTCTCCTGATGCACGGCTGAAATAATCCACCGCAGCATCCCATTTTTTAATTTTGAAATAGTATATGCCGAGATCAAACCATGCCCTGCCTAAATATATGCTGGAAGGATTTTCTTTGAGAAAATGCAAAAGTTGCTCCTCTGCATCGGGATGGGAAAGCTGCAGGGCGCAATGGGCCAGATAATAGGAAACCGCCTCTGAGGAGGATGGGCCGAGCTCGTCTTTTCTGTTTAAAAAAGACTGCATTTCGGCTATTGCAGCCTGGAAATTTCGCCGGTCCATCAGGTCAAAAGCCGCTTTCAGCCTTGGGTCGGGAGAAACTACACTCAGGGTTCTTTGGCCCAATACATTGGAAACCAGTGTAGTTAAGAAAAAAAGAAATAAAATTGATGGATAATATTTTGAACTCCGCATGTGGGAAGACCAATTTTGAACTGCCAAAAATAGAATTTGAACCGATAGAAAACGGTAAGAATTCCGGTTTTGGCAAAATAACAAACGATACCCGGAAAAATTTATTTTCTCAGGCAACGGGAAAGAGGCTATCCGGTTTATTATCAATCAATTGAAAGCACATGAAAATAGGCTTTGATGCCAAAAGAGCATTCCACAACCAAACCGGCCTTGGCAACTACAGCCGCACCCTGATTTCGGGCATGCTGCATCAGTTTCCTGAGCATGAGTATTTTCTTTTCAACACCCCAAAATCCCTTGACCTGCCCTATTTCAACAGAAGTCTTCAGGAGTCCGGGGCCCCCTACCGGCAGCTTTCAGGCAATAACCTTTCACGCTTTTTTGGCTGGGGAGGGCTAGCTGAAAAACAGAAGCTGGATATTTACCACGGACTGAGCAATGAAATCCCTTTTGACCTGAAAAACAAAAAAGTGAAATCTGTGGCCACGGTCCACGATTTGATTTTCAAACGGTTTCCGGAGGGATACAAAGCCGCAGACCGCTGGATTTACGATCAGAAATGCAGATTTCTGGCCCGCAATGCCCATCTGATTCTGACCGTTAGCCGTCAGACAGCAGAAGATTTGGAACATTATTATCCTGAAAGCCGGGGCAAGGTGGAAGTGGTATATCAGGATTGTGAACCGGCGTTTCATTTCCGCCGCAGGCCGGAAGCCATTGCCAAGGTGCTATACAAATATGATCTGGTAGAAAGGCCTTATATTTTGTGTGTGAGCAAACTGGAGCAGCGCAAAAACCACAAAACCCTGATCGAAGCTTTCAGAAAAGCTAAAGATGAAATACCCGAAGATCTGGTCCTGGTTGGCGGCTGGGGCGATGAAGGAGATTTTATTGCCAGACAATTGGACGGGTTCGAAGGGCGGCTGCGCTGGCTGGGCAGGGTGGAAACCGACGACCTCATCAATCTGTATGATGGCTCCGCTTTTACGGCATATCCTTCTGTTTTTGAAGGCTTTGGCATTCCGCTGCTCGAATCCCTCCGCCGGGGGAAGGCCATTGTCAGTTCGGAGGGTTCCTGCTTTAGCGAAATTGCAGGATCTGCCGCCCTGTATGCCAATCCCTCCTCTGCCGAAGAACTATCGGCCTGTCTGAAAAGCCTCTCCTCCCACAGCGAACTCCGCAAAAAACTGGAAGCTGCCTGCGCTGCCGAAGCCCTTCGGTTCAACCCTGAAAAAATCACAGTACAAATCATGGATTTATACTGTAAACTACTGTAGGTCAAGGCATTTTTTTCAACTGCAGGAAACTCATAAAGAAACTGAAGGTACCCACCTGAAAAGCCAGGAGAATACAGGTAACCGCCGGAATCACCTTACGCAAAACTTCCTGAGGGTTTAGTGGGCCGAAATGCCGGGATTCCCAGATCTGCAGCGCTGAAATGCTCAGGGCAATTCCCAATCCAAGCAGGCATAATGCAGCAAACAATCCCCTTTCCAGTCGAAACCAGTGAAGGGCAAGGCCGGACTTTATCAGCAATCCCTCCCTACGGGCAAAACTCTGACTTAGCAAATAGAAAAAAATCAGCTGAATACCAATCAAAAGGGTGGCTGAGCTGTACAACAAAGTGTGTACATCGAGCTTAAGATTTTGAAAAGGCAGAGCCGAGCGGAGAAGGAGGCTGGAAAAAAGCAACCCTGAAAAAGCAAAAATGAGGCCCGGATAAAAAAACAACCATCTGGGACTGAAAAGAAGCAGGAATCGCATATGCCTCCATCCGTCGGTCCATGTATTCAGATGGGGAGGCCGGCCCCGGCCATCGCGGTACAGTTTAACCGGGACTTCTGCCGTTTTCAAATTTAACAGGGTAGCCTTGACCACCATCTCAGAAGCAAATTCCATTCCTCCGGTGGCAAGGTTCATCGCATCAAAAGCCCGCCGGGTGAAGCCCCGCATACCGCAGTGGAAATCACCGAAACCATTTCTAAAAAAAAGCCTTCCGATAAACGAAAGAACCGGATTCCCCAGATAACGGTGCAGAAACGGCATGGCATTTTCCTGTATGCCACCTGAAAAACGGTTGCCCATTACAAATTCCTTCCCTGCTTTCCATTGATCCAGAAAGGGTTTGATTTCTAGAAAATTATAACTGTCATCGGCATCTCCTATGATGATAAATTCACCCCGGGAGGCCATAACACCCCCTTTGATGGCAGAGCCATAGCCTAGCTCCTGCACCTCAATCACCAGTGCACCTGCTTCTGTAGCGGCCGCCACGGAAGCATCAGTACTCCCATTGTCTGCTACAATTACTTCGGCATTCAGACCCTCGGCGAGGAGGGCTTTTGAGGCCTTTTCCACACAAATACCAATCGTCCGCTCTTCATTCAGGCAGGGGATTACAATGGAAATTTCAGGACTCAAGACTTTGCTTTTTTGTGCAAATCAAAGGGATTTCTAAAAAAGACCATGAATAAACCCTTTTCAAATGCAAAAGCCGGGTATCTGCCGGGAAGCTAATTTAGGGAAAATGATCAGATTAATCCCGATCTCCCGTATCTGAAATCAGATTTTGAAACGCCCCGCCTACCGGGGCAAAACATGCAGTTGGCCATTTACCCACGCAATATTTCGGATATCTGAAAAACGGGGCTTAATTTTGACCCTTATACTTCGGCAAATTCAGGGTGCAGAAAGGACATTTTTCAATTTTCAGGCAGGGCCTTGCCAGCGCAATGAAGGGCATGAGTCTCACCCTGAGACATCTACTTAAGTCTGTGAAAAACAGGCGCCATCACGACATCCGAAAAGACAATTACTTTGATGAAAAAGAGGGAATTGCCACGCTCCGGTATCCGTATGAGGCAGCGCCGGCACCCGACCATGGACGCTATCAGCTCTACAATGAAATAGAAGACTGCATTGTGTGTGACAAATGTGCTAAAATCTGCCCTGTGGATTGCATTGATATAGAGCCCATTAAAAGCACCGGAGAATTTGGCAAAACATCAGACGGCAGCCCGAAGCGCCTGTACGCAGCCCGTTTTGATATTGATATGGGCAAATGCTGCTATTGCGGATTGTGCACCACCGTATGCCCCACCGAGTGCCTCACCATGACCGATGAATACGATTTTTCGGTTTTTGAACTGGGCAAACTCAATTTCGGATTTGGCAATCTTACAGATGAAGAGGCGGCCCAAAAGCGAAAGGAATGGGAGGAACATCAGGAAAAAAAGAAAAATTCTTCAGCCTCCGGGGACCAGGAAAAAGAAGCCCGACCTGCGATGCCAAGGCCGGCATTCAGACCGGGGAAGCCTGTGGGCGAAGGAGCACCACCTACTGAAGAACCGGAAAAATCTCCAGATCTTCCTCAAACGGAGGCTCCAAAACCCGTTTTCAGGCCAGGCATGAGACCGGTTAAAAAAACCAAACCACCCGAAGAGAATGTCTGATTTCTGGATTATTTCCGGCTTTCTGAGCCTTTCACTTTTTTTTGCTCTGGGGGTGTTGCTGAACCGGGCTATGGTTCCGGCGGTATTTTCACTTTTTGGATTTTTACTTGTCATTGCCGGGGTGTATGCGGCCCTCGCAGCCCATGCAGCAACTTTTGCACAAATTCTGCTTTATGTGGGCGGTGTAATGGTTTTGGTGGCCTTTGTGCTGTTTCTCAACCCTGAGCCCTCTGAAAAAACGCCCCCTCCGGGTTTCCTGAGAATGCATTACGGAAAGTCTTTGCTCATCATTCTGCTTGTCCTTATTTCTGTCCTGTATATTCCTTTCCGTGAAATGAATGCATTTTTTCTGCGCTACAAGCAGGAAAATTCACGGATTCTGACTGAAAAAGACCTTGGCGAAACAGGTAAAATACTGGCAACTGATTTCACATTTGAATTTGAAATGCTCGGCCTGCTGATGCTGACCGCACTGATTCTGTGCGGATGGTATCTGACCTCGGGCCGGAAAACAGCCAATCCATGAGCAAACCAAAAAACAGAACCGGCGTAGTTTATTCCACCAATCCCGACTTTGAGTACGGGGACCAGCAGGCACAGGAAATGGCAGATATTCCTTTTTCACAGCAAAAACTGAAAGTAAGCCTGGACCGCAGTGGCCGGGCTGGCAAAACCGTCACCCTGATTGAAAATTTTTCAGGATCGTTTCAGGCTTTGGAAAAGCTCGGTAAAGAGCTGAAAAACCACTGCGGCACAGGAGGCTCGGCCAAAGATTACGAAATCCTCATTCAGGGAGATCAAAGAAAAAAAGTAGCCGAATACCTTCAGAAAAAAGGGGCCTCGGTTAAACTAATTTCCTGAAAAAAGGGCCTTATTTCAGTCCAAAATGTTTCTTTTGTGCCGCCAATCCGGCAAAAAATCTTTAAAGGTAACCGCATTTTCATGAACGGAATTTTCAGCATGCCACGGCCCGTCAACGAGCCGGTTTTGTCTTACGCACCGGGAAGCCCCGAAAAAACAGCCCTCAAAGCGGCTCTTTCAGAAGCCAAAAACACTGTTAAGGACATCCCCATGATTATAGGGGGGCAGGAGGTAAGGACAGGCAAAACCCGAAGCATACATCCGCCCCATGAACATGCCCATGTGCTGGCCCATTTTCATCAGGGAGATGCCGGCCATGTGGAGCAGGCCATTGCCGCAGCCCTGCACGCAAAAAAAGATTGGGAAAACCTACCTTGGGATCAGAGATCGGCCATTTTTGTAAAAGCCGCCGAACTTTTGGCAGGTCCATACAGGGCCAAGATCAATGCAGCCACCATGCTGGGCCAAAGCAAAAATGCCTATCAGGCTGAAATCGATTCGGCATGCGAACTGATTGATTTTCTGAGATTTAACGCTGCTTTTGCAGAACAAATCTACACAGGCCAGCCCATATCTGCTGCCGGACAATGGAACCGCGTGGAATACCGCCCCCTCGAAGGATTTGTGTTCGCACTCACTCCTTTTAACTTTACCGCCATTGCAGGCAATCTTCCCTCTGCTCCGGCAATTATGGGCAATACAGTGGTCTGGAAACCAGCCAATACCCAGATTTATGCCGCCCAGGTTATCATGGAAGTTTTCATGAAAGCCGGTTTACCCGATGGTGTTATCAACCTGGTTTTTGCCGAAGGGCCTGTGGTTGGTTCTGTTGTCTTTCAGCATCCCGATTTTGCAGGAATCCACTTTACAGGGAGTACCGGTGTATTTCAGGATGTATGGAATCAGATTGGCAAAAACATCCAAAACTATAAAAGCTATCCCCGGATTGTGGGAGAAACAGGGGGCAAAGATTTTGTAATTGCCCACGAAAGTGCCGATGTGGAAGCCCTGGCAGCAGGTCTTGTGAGGGGGGCTTTTGAATATCAGGGACAGAAATGCTCTGCTGCGAGCCGGGCCTACATTCCCAAAAGCATGTGGCCCAGGCTTTCTGCCTTGCTGAAAAGCCACCTTTCAGAAATCAGAATGGGAAGTGTGGAAGATTTCCGGAATCTGGTGAATGCTGTGATTGACAGGAAATCATTTGACAAACTCAAAA
>JBIKMV010000111.1:0-9078 GCA_044359055.1 Catalimonadaceae bacterium | reverse complement strand
ACCGGAAGGCGTACAGGGCTTCGGCTTTCTTTCGGTGATTTGGTAAAAGTACGGCTGAAAGGCACCAATCAGGAAAAGCGGACCATTGATTTGTTCTTGGAGGAACCAGTTTTTGCTGTCTCAAAATCAAGAACTTACCAAAAGGTTCACACCAGAAAATTCAACGACAAAGGAAGAAAGGGCAGAAAGAGGTAAAGGCATTCCGGGTAAGGTCGAGGGTAAAAGTAAATTTTCAGCATTTCAGGCCGGGCCTTTTGCAATGTATGAGGCGGCTGATTGCCCCCCCCCGATGGATGAGCAGACAAAAGTTGAATTCATCTTGGGTAGGCCCGTGGCTGGGAAAATAGGACAGGTTAAAAGTATAGAATTGGCAAAAAAACAGTCAATTTTACAATAACAAAAGTCCAAATGAAGAAGAATAAATTCAGTGAAACGCAGATTCTTGAAGCGTTAAAAAAGCAAGAAAGTGGGATGAAAGTATCCGACATATGCAGGCATTTAGGCATAAGTGAGCCTACATTTTACAACTGGAAAAGCAAATATGCGGGGATGACGGCCTCCGATATTAAGCGACTTAAGGAGTTGGAAGAGGAAAATTCTAGGCTAAAAAGGATTGTTGCCAATCACCCGGCTGCCGCACCTGTTTTTTTTTGAATGACCATCGCCATGCGCCTGCAAGAAAAAATCCACCTCTACCGCTTCGAAATCCTGCTTTTTGCTTTGGTCAATGTCATTTTCAACCGCATCTTTATCTTTGAGATCGGGCCCTTTCTCCGCTATGTGTGGCCGCTCAATATGGTGCTCCTGGGCTTTGCTTCTGTGGGTATTTTCAAAGAAAGAAACCCCTTTTTGAAATGGATGAAAAACCTGCTCTTTCTCGGCACCATTCTGGTTCCGTTTTTTGTGGAATTTCTGTTTGCCCGCCACGGGCTGAGGGGCCTGAGTTTGCTGGTGTACATTTTGTATTATGTGCTGATTTTTGTGGAAGTGATGCAGCAGATTACCAATCCCAACGAGGTCACTGTCAGCGTGATATTCGGCGCATTCTGCGGTTTTCTGCTTTTGGTTTTCATCGCCACTTTTTCATTTCTTCTGATGGATTATTTCAGCCCGGATTCCTTTTCTAACATTGCATCGGGTAACATTCCGGTCCTGTACTTTCAGTTTATCTACTTCACCATCGTTACCCTCACCAGCATTGGTTTCGGCGATATCCTGCCCCTCTCTGATCCTGCCCGCCTGCTCACCGGTTTCTACGGTTTGCTGGGGCAGTTTTATATGGTGGCGGTTGTGGGCATCATCATTTCCAAGTTTACTTCCAGATAAAAAATTTTACAACCAATTCATTATCAAATGACTATAGCCATTATCGGATCGGGAAATGTGGCAGGTGCTCTGGCCGCTGGTCTTAAAAAAGCAGGCCACAGGGTGCTGATCGGAGCCCGGTTCCCCCTCTCAGAAAAATCCAGCCGCCTGGCCGCTGTATTGGGCGAAGACGCATTTTGTACGGTGGAAGCCGCAGCTGCCGGGGCAGAAGCCCTCATCATCACCACCCCGGCCGAAAAAGTTCCGGACCTCGTTCCTCAGTTGAAAGATGCGGCAGGTAAAATCATCATCGATGCCACCAATGCCATCCGGATGAGGCCTGAGCCTTTTCCCACTGCTTTCCATGCCATCAAGGCATTGGTCGGTGCCGAACATGTGGTAAAATGCTTCAATACCACCGGTTTTGAAAATATGGCCCATCCCGATTACCAGGGAACTGGCCTCGATATGTTTATGGCCGGGGACAGCCAAAAGGCAAAGGACCTGGCCCGAGAACTGGCTTTGGATATGGGATTTGCTGCCTGCTGGGATTTTGGGGGAGACGATAAGGTGGAGCTGCTCGAAAAGCTGGCCCTTTGCTGGATCAACCTCGCCATTATGCAGGGCCATGGCCGGAATATGGCTTTCAAAATCCTGAAGAGAGACTGATTTTTTCTGAATCCTTCATCCCCGCTTTTTGCCGCAATGGCCGGAATCCATATTGTGGTTTTTTTCTCCTGAAATCCAGCGAACTTTGGCCTTCCCATGATTGAGAAAAAACTATACGAAACTGCAAAGCCACAGGAGAAAGCGATTTTGGTGGCGGTAGCCCCGAAACAACAAAACGAGCGCCTTACCAAGGATTATCTGGATGAGCTTGTTTTTTTGTGCGAAACAGCCAAAGCCCTGGTGGTGAAGGAGTTTGTTCAGAAGCTGGAGCGGCCTGACCATGGTACCTATGTGGGCAAAGGAAAGCTGGAAGAAATATCGGCCTGGATAGCCGATAACCCCGTGGACATCGCCGTGTTCGACGACGACCTCAGCCCCGTGCAGGTGAGAAATCTGGAAGAGGTACTGAAAATAAAGATTCTGGACCGAAGTCTGCTCATTCTGTATATTTTTTCGATGCGGGCACAGACGGCACAATCCAAATTGCAGGTTGAACTGGCTCAGTATCAGTACATGCTCCCCCGGCTTACCCGACTTTGGTCGCACCTTTCCAAGCAACGCGGGGGAATTGGCAACCGGGGCCCGGGAGAAAAAGAGCTAGAAACCGACCGCCGGATAGTAAACGACAGAATTGCATTTCTTAAGGATAAGCTTAAAGATGTTGACAAACAGTCTGTTACAAGGAGAAAAAACCGGGAAAAGATTGTCAGGGTTGCTTTGGTAGGCTATACCAATGTGGGCAAATCTACGCTCATGAATATCCTGTCGAAGTCGGATGTGTTTGCCGAAAATAAGCTTTTTGCCACTGTCGATGCCACAGTCAGGAAGGTGGTCTGGAACCGCGTTCCTTTCCTGCTGACCGATACGGTAGGCTTTATCCGGAAGTTGCCCACCCACCTGATCGAAAGTTTCAAGTCTACTCTAGATGAAATCCGGGAGGCCGATGTACTGGTGCATGTGGTGGATTATGCCCATCCGGCTCATGAAAATCACATTGAGGTGGTGAATAAGATTCTTGCCGAATTGAAGTGCAGCGAAAAGCCCACTCTGTTGGTTTACAACAAGATGGACATGGTAAAAGCCGATGAGGAGATGCCAGCTGATCAGAAAGAGGCGGTTTTTATTTCGGCCGAAAAAAGAATAAACCTGGATATCCTGCGGAAAAGGCTGTCCACTTTAATCAAAAAAGCGCATGTCAGAATTTTCCCGAACTGGCTTGAGCCCGATATTCTTGAAGGGGAAGACAGCTATGCCTGATTTTTTCGAAGGAAAAATGGCCCTGATGGCCACCATGCACCAAAAGGAAAAATGGATCGGTCCGGTTTTGGAAAAAGGGCTGGGGCTGACCATAAAGCCAATTCCCAGCTTCGACTCCGATGCCCTCGGTACTTTTGCCGGCGATGTGGAAAGGCCCGGAAATCAATGGGAAACTGCGCTTTTTAAATTGGACGGGGCCCGGGAGCTGATGCTGGATTCCGATCTTTTCATCGTCAGCGAAGGTGCTTTTTTCCCTCATCCCGAAATGCCCTTTGTCACACGAAATCTGGAATTGCTGGTTCTGAAGGATTTCAGGGAAAATGTAACGGTCAGGGCCCGGAATATAGAAAACGGCTTCCCCCTTTGGGAGTCCGAAATCAGGCAATGGGCCGACATTCTGCCAAAGCTGGAGAACAGGAATTTTGATGAAGAGGGCCTGATTCTGAAAGCGAAATCCGGCGATATATGGTTGGTTTATAAAGATTTTGATCGGGTTGAAGATGTCCGCAAGGCATACGAAGAGTTTAAGAAAACCGGTCTTCCTGTGGCCCTCCTCGGCCCCGACCTGAGGGCGCACCGAAACCTTCGGCGCCGTCAAAATCTGGTGCTGGCAGCCAAAGACCTTGTGCGCAATGCAAACCGCTTTTGCTCCGGTTGTGGCAGTCCCGGATTTTCGTCCGATCATTTTCAGCCAGGTCTGCCTTGTGGTTGGTGCGGATTGCCGACCCGATTGCCCAAAGCAGAAATATTCAAATGCCTGCGTTGCCAATGGGAACAGGAACAGGCTTTGCCTGAAAAAGAGGCAGATCCGGCCTTTTGCGACTTTTGTAATCCCTGACCCCGGCTTGGCAGAGAGGCAGAATTTTGTTGCCTGCATGGCCTTTGTGAAGGTCAAACAGGAGGGGGGTTCTGCATTTCGCTCCGGATTTTTTAGTTTTGAAAAAAAATGGCGTCCTCTCCGCTCCATCATTTCAAACGGAAACTGACCAATCTTTCGTCGGCCAATCCTCTTTTGTGGATGACCCGGTTGAAGGCAGGCCTGCATCTGGACCTTACCGAGTGGGAAATGGCCGAAGGCAAACCCCTTTGGGAGCTCATCAACAGCCTGCTCGGAGGAAAAAAGAAGATTCCCTTGTGCGCCGTTTTCGATCCGGCCGATCGGTTCAGCAATCAGTTTTCCCAAAAAATCGGGCGGATAGTAAAGCAAAAAAAACTGCTGTTTCAGGAAAGGGGTGTGGACGAATTGTATGTGGCCTATCCTTTTATCGAAGGCTTGTGGCCGGATGGTTCGCCTTTGCGAATGCCTTTTTTGTTCATTCCCGTAAGGTCGGAATCCATTGTAAATCAGTGGAATATTTTTCCTGAAATCAATGCTGCCTTTATCAACCCTGCTTTTTTGCTGGCCTATGCCCACCACACCGGAGCGGCTTTGCCCGAGTCGGTTTTCGAAAAAGACCTGGATCTGGAAGCAGAAGATGCCCGCAGCTACCTCACCGCATTTTACCATAAAATCAAAGAATCGGGCCTGCAGATTCATTTCAATCAGGACCTTTTTTCAGGCAGGATACTTCCCTTTCAAAATCTGAACAAAGATTCGGAATGGACTGGTTTTCAGCCGGGTATGATGAAATTGGCGCCCCATGCCGTTTTGGGTTTGTTTTCTCAGAGCGAATCGATGCTGATTCCCGATTTCAGGTTTCTCGAAGAAAATCAGGTCTTGCTGGAGGATATTTTTCTGAAAGCTGCTGCCGATCCATTGGAAATCAGAGAAGAAAATTTGCTTTGTCCCCTTCCGTCAGATGGCAGTCAGGAGGCTTGTATCCGCAAGGTAAAGTCCGGACAAAGCATTGTGATTCAGGGTCCTCCGGGTACAGGCAAATCGCAGGTGATCACCAATCTGATGGCCGATGCCATGGGCTCGGGAAAAACGGTTTTGCTCGTTTGCCAAAAAAGGGTGGCATTGGAGGTGGTGCAAAAACGCTTGCAGGACCTGGGCCTCGGGGCCTATGCGGCCATGTGGTCCGATTTCAAAAAAGACCGCGATCCCCTTTATGCCCGCCTGGCCCAAACCATTGACAACCTTAAAGATGCGGAGGCGGGCAACCAGCACCTCGATACCGTAATCCTTGAAAGGAATTATTTGAAGATCTGCCGGAATATTGAAGGAATCACCCGCAAACTGGAAGGCTGGAAATCGGCACTTTTTCAGAAAGAGACAGCCGGAATTTCGGTGCGGGAGCTGTATGAGGCTATAAAGCACCTTGGTCAAACCGAATTCGGGCCGGAGGTACTGCAGGCTTTCCAATGGGAGGAATGGCAGGTGTTTAAATCTGTATTTTTGCGCTACCGATTTGATTTTCAATCCTGTTTGCAAGCAGATTCGGTGCTTTCGAAGCGAAAAAACTGGGCTGATTTTGCTGCCGGTGCCCTGCCATTTTTCAAAAATCTGGTGAGTGAATGGAATCAGGTCTGCCCTGAGATTTCGGACTTGTTCCTGGATTCCGAAGCCTTTCGGGGCGATTTCGATAAATTCCCTTTTGCCGGAATCGTGCACCTTCACGCTGAAAGGAAGGATTTTTACTCCGGTCGTCAACCCGGATTTATGGGCGGTTTTGAGCCCTTTGCTGCAAAAAAAGTTTCCCTTCCCGATGTAAAGGAACGGGTATTCATCTGGCTGAAGGAATCCGAAAGTCTCTTGGATTGGCCTGCCGGCCTGGTGCTGGAAAAATTTGAAATTCAGGCTCTTGGCGATATTTTCCTGAACAACCACCGCTTGCTGAATCTGAAATTTCCTCTTTGGCTCAAAGGCCAGATCAAGCCCGGGACCAGGCCCTTTTTGGAAAAGTTGAAGGAGACAGGTGAGGCCAAAATAAGCCCGGCCCGGTTGGTCGCTTGGCTCGATGCAGCGAAAGCATGGTTTGAAGCCGCTGAAGCATTGGAAAAATACGGGGTATTTGGAATGGATAATCCGGAGGGAAAATCGGCATTTTCAAGCCTGTCCGGCGACACCATCCGGAATACAAAGGTGTTGTTGAATGATTTTTTGAGAGAATATTCTTTTTGGCAAAAAATTCAGAATCAGGCATTTGAGTGGAAGAAATACCTGAAACCCGGGACTTTCGAAAGCCTTCCCCGATTCCTGAAAACCATGGACCAATTGCAGGCAGTCTTTCTTTCGGCTGAAAGCCTGAAGGAAAAATGGGACGCTGCATTTCAGGGACCGGAGGGCGATGCTTTTCTTACGGTGATGCGCCAACCGGAGGAATTTCTCAGAGAACTGGGACAAAAGATTGAGGCCATTGCCCAAACCGACCGCTTGTTTCTGGAGCAGGGTCCCGATTTTGAAAATTTGGTTAGGGCAATCATCAGGGAGAATCCGGGAGAAAAAACAGCTGATGCATGGACCGCTTTTCTGGATGCTGTCTGGACCCGGTTTTGGATAAAAAAGATAGAAAACAGTTTTCCTGTTCTGAAGGAAGTTCACAGTCCTTCCTGGGCCGAGGAGATTCATTTTCTTCAAAACCAAATTCAGGAGAAAGCCCGGCTTACTGCCGGAATACTTCAATTAAGACTTTCGGAGAATTCTTATAAAAATCTGGAATACAACAGATTGAACAACCGGGTTTCCTACAGGGAATTGTTTCATCAGGTCAGCAAGAAGAGGATGAAAAAGCCCCTCCGGGTCCTTTGGCAAAGCCATTCGGAGGAGATAAAAAAACTGATTCCCGCCTGGCTCGCCACACCCGAATCGGTTTCTGCCACATGGGATATGCACACCCGTTTCGATTTGGTCATTTTTGATGAATCTTCGCAGTGCTTTGCAGAGAAAGGCCTGCCTGCTGCCTACCGGGGCGATACCCTTGTGGTGGTAGGCGACAGCAAACAATTGCAGCCCAACAAGCATTTTATGTCCCGCTGGGAAGACGGGGACGAGGAAGATGCCGTTTCGGGTCAGGTTTCGCTGCTCGATCTGGCCTGTCAGTTTTTGCCGCAAAATACCCTCAGAGGACACTATAGAAGCGAGTATCCCGAACTGATTGCTTTTTCAAATCTTCATTTCTATCAAAACAAACTCGAATTTCTTCCCCATGCCTGGGCACTCAAAAACCGTATGCCCGCCATCCGCTGGATGCAGACCCATGGAATTTGGAAAGACCAGCAAAACGACGCAGAGGCCCTGGCCATAGCCGAAAGCATTTTTGATTTTGCGTCTTCCCGGCTTGGTGAGAGCATTGGCATCATTACTTTCAACATCCGGCAGCAAATGTTGATTGAGCAGTATGCTGAAGCCCTTTCTTTGGAGAAGCAGCAGCCACTGCCGCCTTCCTTGTTTATAAAAAATATTGAAAATGTTCAGGGTGACGAGTGCGATCACCTTTGGTTTTCTATTGCCTATGCACAAGGTGAAAACGGCAAAATCAATTACCAGTTTGGTTCTCTCAGCCAGTCAGGCGGCGAAAACCGGCTGAATGTGGCAATAACCCGCGCAAGAAAATCCATAACCCTGTTTTGCAGCATTTTACCGGAGCAATTTGATCCCGGAGAAAATGCACCTCCCGGCCCAAAACTTCTGAAGCAATTCCTTCATTATGCCCGCGATGTGAACAGACAAGGGCCGGTGGGAATGGGTTCAATGGCTTTTGCCGAGAAAAACTGGTGGCAGGAGTTGCAGGAAGTCAGTGGGGAGATGGATGAAAACCATGAACCCACTTTGCAACTTACCGATGGTGCCCTTTTTTATAAAAGTATCTCCTGTAAGGATTATTTTGGATACAAGCCACTGATTTTCAAAGATAAAGGGTATTCTGTTTCTTTTACTTTTTCCAGGCCTCAGAAGCCTGTAGCCTGAGGATAGCAAGCACAAAAAACCTGCATAGAAAGTTTTGCCTTGGAGCAAGCCCATC
The DNA here is from genome assembly GCA_044359055.1 of Catalimonadaceae bacterium. GTDB lineage: Bacteria > Bacteroidota > Bacteroidia > Cytophagales > Flexibacteraceae > CAMDMI01. Next base: position 943 of record JBIKMV010000111.1, on the reverse strand, counting down.
TTTTTTTACCTTTGCGGCTCAATGATCGGGGTGTAGCGCAGCCTGGTAGCGTACTAGCATGGGGTGCTAGGGGTCGTGGGTTCAAATCCCGCCACCCCGACAGAAAAGAGGCCTGTAATCAGGCCTCTTTTGTTTTTCTTAACTTGCATAGCCGGGAGGCGAAGCCGGTAATGCCTTCGTATTTTTTTATCCCTGCTTCCAGGACTGGCACAGGGCTGAGGAGATTGGTATTCTTTGTTTTTTCGTGCAGGGATATTCGCTCATTTTTCTGAATGGCCAATTTGGATTATTTTTGAATTCGCCCATTTAAATCGGAACAAATTTTGCATTTTCATTTTATTGGCCTGATCTTGTAATATGAAAAAGTATTTGGTCTTGTGTTCACTTTTGGTTTTGGGTTTGCAAATGCAAGCCCAAAACTTCAGAGATAAAATCCTCCTTCATTTAAAGTATCAAAATGGTTTTTTGGTCGACACCGTTTCGGATAGACAATGGGGGCCATATTCCAATTCAATCGCTGTAAACGACCGCTTTGGGCAACCCAATGCCTTTTATTTTAAAGGGGGAAATTCTGACCTGAACCGGGTTAGCCTTAAAAATATAAACATTAAGCAAACCTCAGCAAAGGGTTTGACCCTGATTTCATGGCAGGGATATAATATTCAGGATTCTGCCAATTTTGGAGTAACCTTTTTAGACTCTGTATATTACAATCCGGGAAGTTCGGGGTTATGTGCTTTCAATGGTTTTTATCAAGTGTTTAACCGTTTTGAATATGAACCTTGTTTAGTTGGTGAAGAATTGATCAACCAAATTTATGAAAAAAACCGTTTCAAGCGAAACCGATGGAATTTTGTGTTTTTCTCCATCAGTCATAATATGATTCGTTTCGGTTTAAACGATACTTTGTATAGCTACAGTCAGCATTACCTGGATTCTACGT
>JBIKMV010000110.1:0-9089 GCA_044359055.1 Catalimonadaceae bacterium | reverse complement strand
TTCTGTGATTGTAAAGCTCTCTACCAACTGCGGTCTAAGCTGGATAAATCTCAAAACCTATACCCGTCTGAATCCGCCCGGCAATCTCCTCTCCGGACAGCAGATATCGCTATCTGCCTATGCCGGCCAAAATATCATTATGGGTTTCTATGGCTCAGAAGGGACCGTAAACGATCTCAACGATTATGATGTGCATATAGATGACATTGAAGTAATGGTACCTCTAGGTAATGATCTCAGCGCTACCGAAGTACTGAATCTTCCGGGTGCCTGCGGTCCGGGTCCCTCATTCCCGCTTTCGGTGAAAGTATTCAACAACGGGGCTATTGCCCAGAATTCCATTGTGGCGGCCTACTCCATGAACGGTCAGGCACCTGTTTCCCAGACCTTCAATCAGGTTTTGGCTCCGGGCCAAAGTACTACCATTTCTTTTTCAGATCCCCTGAGCCTTCCAAATCCGGGCACCTACAAACTTTCGGTCTTTACCAATCAGGCTGTAGATTCAAACCGTACCAATGACACCGTAAAAGCAGTGCTGATTCGTCCGGATTCTGTATTTTCAGCCATCAACTTTACCGGTTTTACGGGGGGGAATCTGAGTACCCTGTATCCCGGATGGCGTGAAGGAACCGGTTTTAATGGAACCGGGACCACCTCTTCCTGGACGATATCTTCAGCCGCTCAAACCACATTTTTCGGAGGGACTACCACAGCCCGCATCAACCTGTTCGGAAATACCAAGAAAGACTGGATCATCAGCAAATCTGTTTCGCCCCGGACCAATTCTTTGCTCAGATTCAAAATGGCAGTCACCGATCTGGGAACCGGAAATGCCGATGCCATGGGTTCGGATGATTCGCTGGTTGTAAAAGTATCTACCAATTGCGGTGCCTCCTGGATAAGGGTATCGGCTATTACAGCTTCCACTGCCCCCGGGACCACCCTCACCACCAAGATTGTACCCCTCGAGCAGTTTGCCGGCTCCAGTATTCTGATCGGACTGATGGGTACAGAAGGAAGCGTAAACGATATCAACGATTATGATTTACATGTGACTGCAATTGAGGTTTTTACACCTTCAGAAAATGACCTGGCCATTCAGTCTGTTCTGACTCCTTCTCAGGATTGTGGCGCTCCGCCCAGTTTCAATCTGAAAGTCAGGGTATTAAACAATGGAACCCAGGCTCAGGCTGATGTACCTGTAGTGTATCGTCTGGGGTCGCTTCCTGTAGTATCGGAGGTATTCAACCAGACTCTCAACCCGGGACAGACCGCTGAGTTTACTTTTACCAATCCCATTAACTTGCCCAACATCGGTACTTACAGCCTTTCGGTTTGGACAGCATTGCCCGGCGATGGCAATGTATCAAACGATTCGGTAAAGAACATAGTGCTGACCAGGGCGGGATCCGGCTTCAATGTGGTTACTTTTCAGGGCTTTACCGGTGCAAATCTCAGCACCCTCTTCCCGGGCTGGACCGAAGGAGCAGGCTTGATTCCTTCAGGTACTACCTCCGGATGGACAAGCTCCAATGCCACGCAGTCCACCTTTTTGGGCAGCACCACAGCCAAAATCAATCTTTTTACAGGAACCAAAAAAGATTGGATGCTGAGCCAGCCTTTTACGCCGGCAGCCGGCTCCTTTTTGAAGTACAAAGTGGCTCTGACCAATTTTGCCGCCATCACACCCGACTCCATGGGCTCTGATGACTCTCTGATTGTGCGGGCTACCACCAATTGCGGCCTGACCTGGACCAACCTGAAAACCTACACAAAAGCCAATCCTCCAAGCCTGAATCTGATGCAGGAATCCATCTCGCTTGCCGGATTTGCCGGTCAGTCGGTGCGTATAGGTTTCTATGGAAGCGAAGGATCGGTAGACGACCTCAACGATTACGATGTTCACATTGACGATGTGGAAGTATTTGTACCTTCACCCAACGATCTGGGAATTCAAACCATATTTCTACCCGATCCCAACTGCGGCGCAAGCAATCCGTTTCCGGTGAAGGTGAAGGTGATCAACAATGGCACCCAGACTCAGAATACAATTTCACTCGGCTACCGTGTCAGCGGTCAGGCCCCGGTGGAGCAATCTTTCTCCCAAACCATGTTACCCGGGGCAAGTGCCGAATTTACCTTTTCTGCTCCTGCCGCTTTTCCAATCCCGGGAACTTACCAGATTTCAGCATGGACCGCTTTAAGCGGAGACGGCAATGTCCTGAACGACTCCCTTCTCAATCAGCAGGTTACCCGCCCGGGTCCTGATTTTGCCCTCATTAATTTCACCGGATTTACCGGGGCTAATCTGGGAACTGTTTTTCCCGGCTGGCGGGAGCAAACAGGCCTGAATCCGACCGGAACCTTCTCTTCATGGACCGTGAGCTCGGCGGCTCAGATTACCGGGTTTGGCTCCGCTGCAGCCCGGGTCACCATGATTGGAGTAACAAAACGGGAATGGATGCTGAGTCCGCCCTTTGCCCCGGCATCAGGGCAATTGCTGAAATTCAAGGTAGCCGTGACCAGTTCTGCAGGAGTTGCCGCAGCCAATATGGGAGCCGATGATTCTCTGATTGTGAAAGTCAGCACCAACTGCGGCCAGAGTTGGGTCAGAGTTCAGGCATTCACGGCTGCTTCCGGACTGACCAATGCCATGACAGAGAAATCTATTCCTCTTGGCTTTGCCGGTCAGAATGTAATTCTTGCTTTTTATGCCACCGAAGGCACCGTGGATGACCCGATTGATTACGACATTCTGGTGGATGATATTTCACTCAGTGTACCCCCGGCCAGCGATGTGAGCCTGCAGGAAATATTGTTCCCCAATGGAGATTGTGGGGGACCGCCAAGCCTCAATGTCAAGATTCAGGTGGCCAATTTCGGCTCTGTTCCGCAAAGCGGCTTTCCGGTGAGCTATCGGGTTAACAATCAAGCGGTGGTAACAGAAACTTTTTCCGGTACTCTTGCCTCAGGGCAATCAGCGGTCTATACTTTTGCCCCGACCGTTTCACTGGATCAGCCGGGAGACTATTTCTTTTCTGCATGGACAGGACTTTCCGGAGACCTGGTAAGCAGCAACGATTCGGTTAAAAACAAAAAGTTGACCAAGCCGGGAGAGGCTCTGGTTCAGGCAGATTTCAATGCATTCAACGGAACCAACCTGTCCACGCTGTATGAAGGCTGGAATGAGGCCACAGGTGCAGGCGCCAATCCGGGAAATGCCAGCTGGGTTAATTCCACGGGTTCGCAGACTGGCACTCTTGGCAGTCAGACCGCCAGAATCAACATGAACTCCAATCTGAAGAGAGATTGGCTGATTTCGGCGGTGGTTTCGCCGGTAGCTGCTTCCAATCTGAAGTTTAAAATGGCAGTTACCATCCGGAATTTTGGCTTCCCTGCCACCTCCGGAATGGGCAGCGATGATTCTGTAAATGTGATGGTTTCCACCAATTGCGGGGTTTCATGGACCCGTCTTCGGGTCTTTACCGCCGCCAGCAACCTGACCAATGCGCTGCAGGAGTTTACCGTTCCTCTCGGGGCATTTGCCGGGCAGCCCATCCGCATCGGATTTTTTGCCACTGAAGGGGTGATTGATGATACACAGGACTTTGATTTTCACCTCGACGATGTGTTTGTTTCCATCAGTACCAGTATAGCGGGGCCCGAACTCCAAAACCGGATGGCTCTATTTCCAAATCCGGCCAGAGAAAGGGTAACCCTCAGATTACCAGAAGGAAGTAAGCCTGAAAGTATTGCTGTTTATTCCATTCAGGGAAAAAGATTTTCACTCCCTGAAATACCCGGCGAAGGCCAAGACAATGTAGTTTTTGATGTCAGCCAGCTGCCAGCCGGGATGTATAAAATTCGAATTTCCACGGATACCCGTTCCGAAATTCAAACCCTTTTGGTAGAATAATCTTCTGTCGGCAAGTCAAAAAAAGCCGCCTTCCACCGGGGTGGCTTTTTTGATGGTGTTTGTTATTGTTGCCTGGCTTTGGCGAATTGGAGATTTGCTGACACAAGGCCCCGGCAAAAGGCTACGCCGGGCAGGAATGGTTCAGTAAAGAAACTCCCGCACTTTTTTTGAGATAATGGATTTGATATCGTCCCAGGTTTGGCCTTTCAGGCAGGTTGGCACCTCGGTTTCGTCGGCATCGCCGAAATAGGTCAGGCACTGCGGAATGCTGATCAGGAGTTGTTGAGACGGATATTTCTGCTGATGGGCCCGGATAAAATCCTCCACAGAATAATGATGCAGCAATTCGGCAATGTCCCAGAAATCTTTCTTTTGCCCTCTTCCCAAAATGGCCTGGATTTTCATCGCCATCAGGTCCTGAACTGAAAACATGCGTATGCCTTCAATATTTTGCCGGTTGCCAATCAAAGGATGAGGATTGCGGACAATGTCAACCTTTACCTTATCGATGTAGCAAAATATGCCAAAACCTGAATGTTGATCCTCCCATACGAAGTCTTTACCAAATTTGCGAAAAAGTCCTTTTGCAATGGTCTGATTTTCAAAGGGTATAGGAGAAAACAAGTCGAGGTCTACAGATTTTCGATGGCCAAAAAGCAGGGACAAGGCCGTGCCACCGACAAGGTCGAAACCGGAAAGTTCCGGTATCTCCATCAGCCGTTTTAATATGGAAAAAGTTCCGGGTTCGACTGTCTGAGTCTGTAGCATCTGAAATTTTCTAAAGGTTTGTCGATAACTGCTGCAGCAAGATACATCCTTATTTCCCGTAAGAATTTGGTATTCAGCAATACCCCGGTGATTTTTTCATCGCCGTAGTACCGCCTGCAATTCCGGATGTCGGACACATCGCCTCTGTCGAAAACGCGGGTAATGATGAACGAAGCTTTGTCGTCATAATCGAGTTCATCGAAATTTACATCCCAGAATATGCGCCTTTCAAAAACCGGTTTCTCTTTCATTTTTCATGAATTGGATGGTAAAAGTAAGGGTATTTTTCAGATGTAAAGCAGTCTGAATTCCGGTCAATTCTTTGACCGGGTATGAGGGTTAGCAGCTGATGTATTTGCATTCTGCAGCGGAGCGGATTGCGATCCTGCTGCATATGGGTTGAAAATCTGAGATTCGAATACCCAATGGTAAAGGGTATCGCTGCCCGGGGCTACGACATTACCTCACTTCCATCAGAAATACTTATTCGATTTGCAGGTTTATTTTTGGTTATGTTTTGACTTTATCTCTTTGTTTTTTAATGATGCAGGTGTTTTTCCTGCTTCGGCAGCCTCTACTTTTTTAGTCCTGAAAAAAAGACTTAGTGCCAGTTCCTCTTTTTCCGTAAGTGGACCCTGGCCACCCATAAAATCAACATTTAACTCAATTTTGCTTGTTTTCATCTTCATTTGGGAAAATATCTGTTTTTTAGTTTTAGAGCCGCATGGGTATCAATAATCATAATTCTTCCTCCAAAATGAAAAGCACCCAAACTCTTTTCATAATGTCCTATCAATTCTGTTTTTGAAAGAAATGACAGATTGCCTGCATGTCCTCTTTGAAACGACAGTCTGCATTCGAATGCGACAAGATTCCCCGGAACCCCTGCATAAACATTTTCCTGGCCTTTGTTAAAAGGTGCACTTTCAATCAGGTGTAAGTACACATGGTCCGGCTTGACCTCAATGCTAATAATTCCCTGAATGATACCTGGGTTGTTTACAATGGTGAGCTTTTATAGTTCCTTTGAGGGTACGTTAAATTCTTCTTTCCAGTTGAAAACCCAGCCATTTTTTTTGGAAGTTTTTTTAAGTCTTCCCTTAGAAGAATGGAAACTTTCGTTTGAAAACTATCTCCGGTAATGACATTTTCAATGCTGTTGGTAAGTTTATCAATCTCAAAGTACAAGCCGGCCTGTCTGCCCCGTTTCATTATGCTAAAGTAGGAAGAAATGCCCTGGATTCAAAATCTGTTTACAATGCGAAAGAATTTTGTTAGAAGTAGTTGCAGCCAATGCAACTTTCAATGCAAAAATCAAACTATTCAGGACAAATCTGCGAGGGGTTACCAACCAAACTATCTTCCTTTTCAGATTGGAAAAATTAATCACCTGAAACTAACCTGCTCCCAAGTTTTTTACTGTGACCCGACATTTGGACCAGCTTTATGGGATCTCTTACCTTTTTCTTTTTCATAAAGTTGCTCAGTTTTGTTTAGGGTTGATTGGAATCAGGCCTTCACCTCCACATCCTTCAAATTCAAAAACCGGATTTCCACTTCTTCCAGATGCAGCATGATCACGGCATCCTTGTCTATCTTCCCGGCCAGAATCTCTTTTGACAGCGGATTCATCACCCGCTGCTGAATGACCCGCTTCAGCGGCCTGGCCCCAAATGCAGGGTCATAGCCTTTCTCTGCCAGAAAATCCAGGACTTCGGGCTCGGCCTCGATGTGGATGCCATTTTCGAGCAGGCGCTTTTTGAGAATTCCGAACTGTATGTCCACCACTTGCCGGATTTCGGTTCGGCTCAGGGGCCGGAACATGATCACTTCGTCGATACGGTTGAGAAACTCGGGCCGAATGGTCCTTTTCAGCATTTCCATGAGCTGATCCTTGGTGTCAAACATCACATCAAAGGCATTGTCGTCGGTCATTTTGCTGAAGTTTTCCTGAATCAGACCTGCCCCCATGTTGCTTGTCATGATGATGATGGTATTTTTGAAGTTGGCAGTCCGGCCTTTGTTGTCGGTAAGGCGGCCATCGTCCAGCACCTGCAGCAGGATGTTGAACACATCGGGATGGGCTTTCTCGATTTCATCCAGCAGTACAATGGAGTAGGGTCTCTTGCGTACGGCCTCGGTAAGCTGCCCTCCTTCATCGTAGCCAACATAACCGGGAGGCGCACCCACCAGCCGGCTGACAGAGTGTTTCTCCTGATACTCAGACATATCGATGCGCACCATGGCGTTGTCGTCGTTGAACAGATAGTCGGCAAGGGCCTTCGCTACTTCGGTTTTTCCTACGCCCGTTGGCCCAAGGAAAATGAAGGAACCTATTGGTCTTTTGGGATCCTGTAATCCTGCCCTGCTTCTGCGCACAGCATCCGAAATGGCCAGAATGGCTTCCTGCTGACCCGAGATTCGTTTGGATAATTCTTCTTCCAGGTGCAGGAGTTTTTCCCGGTCTGATTGCAGCATTTTGGAAAGCGGAATACCTGTCCATTTGGCCACCACCTCGGCAATGTCTTCGGCATTTACCTCCTCCTTCAGCATTGAGCCTTTTTGGTTTTCAGCCAGTTGCAGGTTGTATTTTTGCAGGTTGTCTTCGGCTTCTTTTATTTTTCCGTAGCGAAGCTCGGCCACTTTTCCGTAATCTCCCTGGCGTTCGGCCTGGTCAGCTTCCATTTTCAGGCGGTCTATGTTTTCCTTTTCCTTTCTGATACCCTGGATGATGTTTTTTTCACCTTCCCACTGGGCTTTCAGTTCATTTCTTTTTTCAGAAAGTTCGGCAATTTCCTTGCTCAGGCGGTTCTCCTTGTCCTGATCATTTTCGCGGCGTATGGCCTCTCTTTCTATTTCCAGCTGCATGATCTGCCGCTGAATCGAGTCGAGTTCTTCAGGGAGTGAATCGATTTCGATGCGGAGCTTGCTGGCCGCTTCATCCATCAGGTCGATGGCTTTGTCGGGCAAAAACCGGTCGGTGATGTAGCGGTTGGAAAGTTCCACACAGGCGATGATGGCATCGTCCTTGATGCGGACACCGTGGTGGAGTTCGTATTTTTCCTTGATTCCGCGGAGAATGGAAATGGCAGACTGAAGATCAGGCTCTTCTACATACACTTCCTGAAACCGGCGTTCCAGGGCTTTGTCTTTTTCTATGTATTTCTGGTACTCTTTCAGCGTGGTGGCACCGATGGCGTGGAGTTCACCCCGTGCGAGAGCAGGCTTGAGCAGATTGGCGGCATCCATGGCCGATTCGCCGCCGCCGCCAGCCCCAATCAGGGTATGAATTTCGTCAATAAAAAGGATGATTTCCCCCTCAGCATCAATCACTTCCTTGATTACTGCTTTGAGTCTTTCCTCAAATTCGCCTTTGTATTTGGCTCCGGCCACGAGCAAGCCCATGTCCAGGGAAATAACCTGCTTGGTTTTCAAATTTTCGGGTACATCGCCCGATACAATCCGCCGGGCCAGGCCTTCAACAATGGCGGTTTTTCCTACCCCGGGTTCGCCCAGCAGGATGGGATTGTTTTTGGTGCGGCGGCTAAGAATCTGCAGCAAACGCCGAATTTCGTCGTCACGGCCGATAACAGGATCCAGTTTGCCGTCCAGGGCCATACGATTCAGGTTGTTGGAATACTTTTCCAGGGCCTTGAACTTCGATTCGGCGTTGGGATCGTTGATTTTTTGCTTGCTTCTGATTTCCACCATGGCTGCTTTTACCTGTTTCTCGTTCAGGCCGGCTTGGTTGAGCAGTTTTGCCACCGCATCGTTGCCTTTTATCAGGCCGAAAAGCAGGTGGTCTATGGCTACATATTCATCTCCGAATTCCTGAAGGGAGGCAATGGCTTTTTGCAGGGCTTCATAAGCCGAATTGCTTAAATTGGGGCTTCCGGCTCCGCTTACTTTGGGCAGGGCATCCAGCAGGGCTTTGTTTTGGGCTTCGATTTGTGGCTTGCTCACGGCCAGTTTCTTAAAAATAAAGGAAATCAACTGATCTTCTTCTTTCAATACAGCTGCAAGCAAGTGGGTTTTTTCTATAGCCGGATGATTGTGGGTTGCCGCCTGCTGGGCAGCTTCCTGCACGACCTCCTGGCTTTTGATTGTGAAATTATTCAGATTCATACGGGTGATGTTTGTACGGGGAGGATGTCAAACTTTGGTCCAGACCAAAAATCGGACAAAATGGCCGATTTTCTTTGATTTCACCTGACAATTAGGGACAATTTGGCGTGATTCGGGAAATTTTTGCGTAAGAATGGCATTTGGCGTACGGATAAAAAAATGGCCGGCGAAAAAGCACCGGCCATAAGTGAAGAAAGAAGGTTATGAAGCTTAAAAACTCTTGCCCGGATAATACGCCAGGCTTCCCAATTCTTCTTCGATCCGAATCAATTGGTTGTAT
>JBIKMV010000109.1:0-9126 GCA_044359055.1 Catalimonadaceae bacterium | reverse complement strand
CAACCCGGGGCCGGAAAGAAGGAAATTCAGGCTGTCTTTGGGAATGGATGGATAGCGGAGCGTCAGGAAGGAATGTAGCCTACCTTCGAAAGCAGGACCCGCTTTATCGAAAGCTGCCCATGCCTGCGCATATTTCTGCCTCGAAAAGTATATTTCACCCCTTAAAAAACGCGAGTTTCCTATTCTATGCCAGTTTGGGTATTCCGATTCCAGTCTGTCGTTGGATACCAGGGCTGTTACCACATCACCCGTCCTGAAGTTCGAAAGGGCATACAATTGAATCAGCCCAGGCGCAAGGCTGTCGTCCGGTGCCGGGAATATATGGGGCTTGATTAGATTTCTGGCTCCTTCCCAGTCCTTCACCAAGGCTTTGGCTTTGGCCAGCTTCCAAATCACGGATGCTGGCTGTGCCCTCATGAAGGACCAGAATCCCGGAAAGAGCCCGAAAATAATCAGTAGTCTAATCCTCATTTCTTCGCAGCGACCGTTCCAGGTCTCTTTCTTTTATGGTTTCCCGCTTGTCGTGGATTTTCTTGCCGCGGGCCAGGGCAATTTCCACCTTGCAAAGGCCCTTTTCGTTGATAAACAATCGGGTAAGCACCACGGTCAATCCCTTTTCATCTACACGGGTCTTCAGTTTTTTGATTTCCTGTTTTTTCAGCAAAAGTTTCCTTTCTCTGGCGGGAGGAGGATTGTTGTAAGTCCCCTGTTCATAAGGGGAAATATGCAGATTTATCAAATACAATTCGTTGCCTTTGAACTGGCAAAAACTACCCTGCAGGTTTACTTTTTGCATTCTCACCGATTTTATCTCAGTTCCTGTGAGTATAATGCCTGCCGTGAAGCTTTCAAGCAATTCAAATTCAAAACCGGCCGACTTATTCCGGATGTCCACTTTTGAGGCCAGTTCTTTTTTCATGTGGCAAAAGAAACAATCAATTTTCCTTTTTGCTCAAATTTTGTTCAGAAATCTTCTTGGAGAAAGCTCTCTGTCGGCATTTCCGAAGGTGAATAAACCGATTGCCTGACTTAGCAGGAAGGGCCGAAAATTCCGGAATCAGGCCTCAACCTGCTTTTGGGAAGCCAAAGGCCCAAAGATGGAGATGAAGCGCTTTTGGTAAATATGATTGCCTGATTTCCCGGATGGATTCCTAATTGGCCCGGATTCTATCGGTTGAATTGCCGTGGCAACTATTGCATTGACCGTTGCTTATGGCACTGTTCATAAATCTAGTGGCATCCCTCCCGGAAACAGCAGGATAAAGACCACCTGAAAAATCAAGATTGTTGGTGGTGTAGAAGTTCCCTTTACCATCCACTTGTACGGTGTATTTCAGGGTGCCGGTGCCATTGCGTCCGGTAAACAATTTCACGGTTGCGTTGGGATATACCGCTGTTTGCGGACTGTCACCGTACACGGTCCCTGCGGCCGTAAACCAACCTTCGCCCCGTCCGCCGGATTTGTGGCAATTCATGCAGTTTTGGCCCATATTGTGGCTTTCCGTACCATTGAAGGCACTGTTTTTTATTTCATTTTCTCCCTCCTTTTCACAGGCGAGAAAAATGAGCCCGCCCGATAGCAGACTCATTATCAGAAGTTTTCCTTTTATCATGGTTGATTGGTTTGTTTGGTAGCCCAATGGCGATTTAAGCATCGAAAGGAAACCAAAAATTTCAGGTCTGGAAAATTAGAATTTTTTTATCTCCCTCCTTTTTGAATATTCTTTCTGCCTCTGAAACTGCCGGCTTTTTCTGAAAATCAGCTTTGCCAGCCACACTCCCTCAGGCCGAATCTCCGGTTTTTATCTTGCTCAATGGCTGCCCTGCGCCGGACCTGATTTTTTATTCGAGGGAAATGATTCATTTTGCCCCCCAAAAAGCATGAGCATTTTCCAAGCCATCCTGCTGGCCATTGTTGAGGGGATTACTGAATTCCTGCCGGTCTCTTCCACTGGCCACATGATTATAGTCTCCACCTTGCTGGGCATTGAGAAAGATTCCTTTGTAAAACTTTTTGAAGTTTGTATTCAATTCGGGGCTATCCTGGCGGTGGTGGTGCTGTATTTCAAAAGGTTTTTCCGGGATTTTAAATTTTATACAGTTCTGATGGCTGGTTTCATTCCCACCGGGATTCTGGGTTTGCTGCTGAAAAAGCGGATTGACCATCTCCTCGAAAATGTGGAAGTGGTGGCCATTTCGCTGCTTCTCGGGGGAATCGTCCTGATTTTTATTGACCGTCTTTTTTCGAGTGATGAAAAAGAGGACAAAACGGAAGTGGATTATAAAACCGCTTTTTGGATTGGCCTGATTCAATCCATTTCCATGGTTCCGGGGGTGAGCCGTTCGGCGGCCACCATCATCGGCGGACTTACCCAGAAGCTGACCCGGAAAACAGCTGCCGAATTTTCGTTTTTTCTGGCTGTGCCTACCATGTTCGCCGCAACCAGCAAATCATTGTGGGATGAAAAAGAATTGCTTCTTCAATCCATGGATAAAATCTGGTTGCTGCTGCTGGGCAATGGCATTGCTTTTCTTGTGGCCTATTTTGCGATGAGTGGCTTTGTGAATTTTCTGAACAAAAACGGATTCAGACTTTTTGGTTACTACCGTATCGTGCTGGGCCTCACCATCATTATTTTGCTTCAGTTCGGGGTTCCCCTGCAAATTGTGGACTGATGCAGCATCCGGGAATTCAGGAAACAGAGGAGGGCCTGGTTTTGCTCATCGACAAGCCATCGGAATGGACTTCCTTTGATGTGGTAAATAAAATCCGAAGGAGCATCCGGGAGAAAAAGGTGGGACATGCCGGTACCCTCGATCCTCTGGCGACAGGCCTGGTCATTGTTTGCACGGGTAAAAATACACGGCGCATTGAGAGTTTTATGGGTCTGGAAAAGGAGTACACCGGTGAGATTTTTCTTGGTGCCACTACCCCAAGCTACGATGCCGAAACGGAAATCGATGCAGAATTTCCTTTTGAACATATTTCTGCCGCTCTTTTGGAAAAAACGGCCTTGCAGTTTATCGGGGAACAATGGCAGGTTCCGCCTATTTATTCAGCCATCAAGGTGGAAGGAAAAAAACTGTATGAACTGGCCCGAAAAGGAAAAAAACCGGCGCGGCTCGCACCACGACCCGTCGAAATCAAAGCTTTTGAGATCACTTCATTCGACGGCCGCAGGGTAGGCTTCAGGGCCGTTGTAAGCAAAGGTACTTACATCCGGAGTCTGGCTTATGATTTTGGAAAAGCCCTGAACTCTGGCGCTTACCTGTATTCCCTGCGCCGGACCCGGATTGGCAGTTTTTCGGTTGAAGACGCATGGGGCATTCCTCAGTTTCTGGAATTCTGGAAAGAAAAAAACAATCATGAAAACAAGCAGGACTAAAGGGTCAATTGCCTCTTTTTGGTTTGATAAACGGTTAATGGTTCGGCGATTAGCACAGTAATGGGTTCAGTTCTCTGATTTTACCTGGGTTTAAACCGGATTTCCGGCATCAGAAACGCCGTTTTTGGCATACCTTTGAAGTTTTTCTTTTTTCGAAAGCCTGAACATGGCCCAATACCAACTTGTCTTTTCTCTGTATGCCCACCCTGTTCTGGGGATTCTGGTGGAGCCTTTTGTTATCAAATTGCTGGATAACGGCAATATGTCCCTTACCTACCAAAAGGTTTCACTGGTCAATGCAGCTGAGTATTGCCCCGGAATTACCGGCCATGAAAAAAAACTGATTGAAACCCTCGAAAAGTTCAGTTCTACCCGGCAGGCGGGCTGGATCAATGCGGAGCCGAGGCAGTTTGAGGCGGCCCTGACGAAAATATCCCGTGCTACCGACACGAAAAGCAAAGTGCTTTTTGATCACCTGAAAAAGAAAATTTCAGAATTCAAAAGTCAGTTTTTCAATGAACTGAAGGGTTCTGAATTGGTTTTTGAAACCAGCCGTGATGGATATCCTGCCGGCTTACGCCTTTCCTACCGCCCGGATGTGAAGGTAAAAATGCGGTACCGCTTTACTGATGCCTTTCTTGAAATCAGGCCCCGGTTTTCAGATGTTGCCCTCAATGGATTGCCTGTAACGGTCCTCGATGAAAATACCGATGTAATTCTGGTGGGACAGAATCTGGTTCGACTTCCCAAAGATCTGAGGCCGAGCCGGTTTAAACCTTTTGCTTCCAAACAGGCAGTGGAGATTCAGCCCCGGTATTACCAGGAGTTTGCCGGGAAGGTCATGCTTCCCGATTTGATTTCCGGACTGGCAGAGGCGGAAGGAGAGGTCAACATCCGGGAGGTGCCTTTTTCGGTAGCAGATGTGTATTTTCATTTTACCTTCGAAGGCTACCAAATGTCCCTTTTCGAAAAAAAGGAAAAAACAGACTTGCGTCTTCCGCATCGCTTGAATGTCCGCCTTTGTTTTCAGTATGGCCACTGGACACCGCAGGATGAAAAAAACATCTTCCATTATGAGTTTTCAGATGGCAAATCGCCTGAAATACGGATTTACAGACGCGATCAGGAAAAGGAAGAATTGCTAAGAAATCACCTGGAAAATCTTTGGTCCCTCACTTTTTCACGGCCTGAAATACAGATTGGATTTGTGCAGTTGCGGGATGATGTTCTGCCCCGGCTCGATGTAGAGGATGCCCGGTTTCAGTTCCGTTTTTCACCTGAATTCCGGCAAATTCACATGAAGCCATCCAGACTTAACCTTCGCATTCTTGAAAAGATCGACTATTTCCAGATTGAGGGCAGCATAGACTGGGATGGGGAGAATATGGATCTGCATCAGCTTCGCAGGGAGTTTGAAATGGATAATGGCTGGTTGAAAAAAGACGGACAGTTCTGGATTATTGCTGATGACGACCAGAATTTCCTCCGGCAGATTTTCCTCTTGTCTGATCAGAAAAATGAAATCTGCATTCCCAAAAAAACGGTTCGGGCCATTCACATGGAAAAGGCCAGTGCCTTTGCTTCCCATTGGGAAAAAATTACCACACTCCTGAAAACCCATTCTCCTGAAACGGAGGCAATAAAAGCCGAATCTTTTTCCCCGAATTTCAAGCTCCGGGATTATCAGCATACAGGAGTAGAATGGCTTATTGCATTGAATAACAATGGATTGGGTGGAATTTTGGCGGATGATATGGGATTGGGAAAAACATTTCAGACCCTGGCCTTTTTGCTGTATCTGATCCGGAAAAATCCTGAGAAAAAGCCCATACTTGTAGTCATGCCCAGTACGCTGATTTTCAACTGGGAACATGAAATCAAACGGTTTTCAAAGGAGTTCAAAACCTTGGTGCATTCCGGGCCGGGCCGAAGCCGCTCGCTGGACCACCTTGCAGAGTATGTCAACATCATTCTGGTTTCGTACCAGACTCTGGTCCGTGATTTGCCGGTGTTTCAGAAACTGTATTTCCGCACCCTGATTGCCGATGAAGCACATTACCTGAAAAATCCCGGCACCGTTACCTATCAGGCGGTAGAAAAAATAAAAACCGAAACACTCTATCTCCTTACGGGTACTCCCATGCAAAATTCACCTGTAGATCTCTGGGCCTTGTCTGAGCTCTGCAATCCGGGTTTGCTGAGCAAAAAAATTAAGCCGGGGGCAGTGCAGAAGGTAGATAACCAGAAAGTTTTTATTGAAAACCTGTCCCTGCTTCAGAAACTGATAAGGCCATTTTTGCTCCGGCGTACCAAAGATAATGTATTAAATGAACTGCCGCCGAAAACCATTTCGGTGGTACACTGCGGTATGGAGGAAGAGCAGGAAAGGGAATATCTTTCTGAAAATCAACTCATAGCAGCGGAATTGCACGATGTATCCCGCTTTGACCCCCGGATCAGAAGTGTGAAAATTCTGAAGGCGCTTACCCGCCTGAGGCTTCTTGCCAATCACCCGGCTCTGGCAGGCTCTGGGTCGGATAAGCCTTCGGGAAAATTTTCGGTGGTCACAGAGAAGCTAACCGAGGTTCTGGAAGAGGGTCACAAAATATTGGTTTTCAGTAGTTTTGTAAAGCATCTCCACCTTTTTTCACAGTATCTGGAAGAGAAAAAAATAGGATTCAGCTTTTTATCGGGACAAACCAGAGACCGGAAAAAGCAGGTGGAGCAATTTTGCAACGAGCCCGACCGCAATGTTTTTCTTATTTCCCTGAAGGCAGGCGGTACCGGTCTGAACCTTACGGAGGCCAGCTATGTCTTTCTTCTGGATCCATGGTGGAATCCTTCGGCAGAAAATCAGGCCATGGACCGGGTTTACCGGATTGGTCAGAAAAACCCTGTGACCATCTATAAATTTATCACCTCCAACACCGTGGAAGAAAAAATCCTGAAGCTCCAGGAACAGAAGCAAAGTATTGCCAGTCAGCTGCTTGATAGTGCTGAAATGGAAAGTTCACCCATAAGTCTGGAGGTACTTCAGGAAATTCTGCTGACCGGAATCTCATAATATTTTGTTTAGCAAATTGTTTGTTTTACTTTTGCGGTCCTTTTGAAAAAAATATGTACGCAATTGTAGATGTCTCCGGAAAACAGTATGTTGTAGAGGAGGGAAAAACCATACAGGTAGACCGTTTGGCTCATGAAGAAGGAGCCTCATTTGATATCGGCGATGTTCTTTTTGTTTCTGACAATGGTTCGGTAAAGGTGGGCAATCCCCATGTTTCCGGTTCATCGGTTGCAGCCAAAGTAGTCGGTCATACCAAAGGCGATAAAATTCTGGTTTTCAAAAAGAAAAGAAGAAAAGGTTATCGTAAAATGAACGGTCACCGTCAGCAATTGTCATTGGTCTCAATCGAAAAAATTAACGCATAAAAGATGGCACACAAAAAAGGGGTAGGGAGTTCGAAGAACGGCCGTGAATCCCACAGCAAAAGACTTGGTATAAAACTTTTCGGAGGTCAGCAAGCCAAAGCCGGTAACATTCTCGTGCGTCAGCGTGGTACCCGCCATCATGCCGGCGAAAATGTCGGTATTGGAAAAGACCATACGCTTTTTGCCCTGGCAGACGGCGTGGTTACCTTCAAGAAGAAGGCCGAGGGTAAAAGTTATGTAAGCGTTCTGCCTGCATAAATTCAGCCTCCACCGGGTTTCTACATTTCAGTTTAATATCCTCCTGAATAAGGGGGATTTTTTTTGCCCTTTCGGTTTCAGGTCCGATTCAGCAAGGTTCTGTTCATCGGGTTTCGGGCCATTTCGGATTGCCGCCGGTCACTGCTTCCTGTTTCGGCGGGGGCAGGCTGTCTTTTACGGGTTTGCGGTCTTCTGATTTTTTCTTTTTCTTTTTGGGGAGCAGTTCGCTCAGCCGGTTGAAACTCTGGGTATAAAGAAGAGAAGCCCCTTGGGTAGTATTGTTGTTGTTCAGGCCTGAAAGAATAAGATTCTGATTGATTTTGTGGAACATTTTCACCCTGAAAAACCCGTCTTTGGATAGCATATATTCCAATGTCCAGTCGCCTGCAATGCTCAGGGCTGAGGTTTGATTCTGGGCATTGGTAAAGCCTCCGTCACGGGTAAGCCTGAGTCTTCCCTCAAGCAGGGTGTAAGAAAATCGAAGCTGAAAATTGCTCAAAGCACTGCCGCTGAGACCATTCAGATCTATGGCCACTTCCAGGTTTTCATCAAACTGGCTCAGCCATGAACTTAGTTGATTCGAAACCAGGTCGCTGAAACTGGAATAGGAAATACTGGATGTCTGTACAAAATCGCCCATCGGTGCAAACATTCTGAAGATCATGAGACTGAAAACCTGCCGGTTAAGTTCCTGCTCGTCGGTAGAAATCCTGGACTGAAAGGCCTGGACATAATAATTCAAATCCGAATTTCGGGGGTAGTCCCTTATTTCAAGGCCCAGACCAATATCGGGTTTGAGCAGTTGCTCGGTCAGGCGCATGCGCACAACAACGGGGTACCTTCTTTTTGATTCCGGCCTTTCCTGAATCTGCGGATCATTGGCTGCAAGAGGGGCCAACGAAGCAGTCAGATTGTATTCGGCGAGGATGTCCATCATCCCCTCAAGAACAGGTCCGTTCCAGGTGATGGTGCTTCCCGGCTTGATGTCAAAATCTTTGTTTACCAGATTGTAGGTGGTAAAATGGTAATCTCCTTTTTTGATAACATACTGACCGATTACCGAAAATTCGCCCTTGGTGTCAATGATCATTTTGATTTTACCTGCACCATTGGCACGGATGATATCCCCGGCTTTTTTGTCAAAAATAATTTCGCCGTAGGCATCCTCGGTAACATCAAGATTGAATTCCATTTTTATGCCGGAAAGTTTTACCCGTGCTACGGTATCCACTTTTTGCTGCACCTCACGGCTTTTTTTCGTTTGAAAACTGATGAATTCTTCTTTGATGTCTTCCTTTCCTGATCCCTCAAGCGGAATGAAAATCCGTGTTCCTTTGCTGGTGACAGCGTTTGCCCTGATTGAAATGTCATCGAAGCTGCCCTGAATAAACAAGTCGCCGGAGCACAATGCTGTTCCGTAATAGATTTCTCCGGGTTGCTGAATCCGGTTGAATACCATGAACTGCCTCAGACGACCTTCCAGCCGTACATAAAACCGATCAAAATTCTGGTGGTTCAGAGCCGCCCTGACCACACTGGCCGACTGTCCGTTTTCGTCCAGTAACACTATACCATCAGCGTTGATTTCATTGGGCAAAAAGGTTACCTGATGATTGAAAAAGTAGGTGGTATTGAGATAGTTGATTTTCACCTGACCTTCACTTACCTGAAGATTTCCCGTGATAACTGGTTTGGACAAACCGCCCCTTATCAGCAGATCTCCTGAGCCAAAACCTCTGAGATTGGAAACATAATTTCCAATGAAAATATTGAGAAACTGAATATTCAGACGGTTTACCCCCGCACGAATATAAAGGGGAGAAGCTTCTTCAGGATCATAAAATCCCTTCAGCATGACCACTTTCTGGTTCTCACGGCTCAGTGTGCCCATTATGTCCAGATGCTTCTGGCTCTGATTCCAGTCTGCTTTTCCTGAAAAATTTCCGATTAAAAACTGGTTGTACCGCAGGCTATCGATATCCAGAAAGCCTTCATAAAGAGGGCTTTCGCTCAGCTTGGTAACCAATATCCGGGCATTTACCGAACCCATAAT
>JBIKMV010000107.1:0-9325 GCA_044359055.1 Catalimonadaceae bacterium | reverse complement strand
GGCAGGAAGCGAACATTTCCGGGTTTTGGCAGCACTCCATCCCGGTTTTGGTGCCGATTGGATTTCAGCTATTCCATTTTCAAACGGACTTCTCTGGCTTGCCCTGCTTTTTCAGATTGGCAGTGCCTTGCAGTGGAAATTTCCGAAATGGGGCTACATCAACGCGGCAGGTGGACTTCTGTTTCACATCGGAACCTGGTTCCTATTTGGAATCGGAGGATTGTTCCATCCTTGGATTGTGATGCTGGTTTTTCTGTGGCCCCATACCGCAAGGCGCTGAAATTCAAAGCCGGATTGTCAGGATCCGATTTTAAGCCTGGGTTCGGTGGTGATGCTAAGTTCAGAAAATGCCGCTTGCTCATACTTGAATACAGCCGCTCTGCCAATCATGCCGGCATTGTCCGTACAGTATTGAAAATCAGGCACAAATACATCGCAACCCATTTCTTTACCCATTTCTGCCAGTTGCCAGCGAAGAGAAGAATTGGCCGCCACTCCCCCTGCCAGCCCGATGCATCTGATTCCGGTTTCCCGAATGGCCTGTTTCAATTTATCCAAAAGCGGACGGAGCAATGCCTTTTGAATGGATGCACAGATATGGGGTTTTTGGGCTTCCAGCCAGGCAGATTCTTTGCTTTGAACAAAATACAGGAAAGCCGTTTTCACACCGGAATATGAAAAGTCGTATCCCGGAATCCGGGCTACAGGGAAGGAAAATGCGTCAGAATCACCGTTTTTTGCCAGGTCGTCTATCAATTTGCCACCCGGATAGCCCAAACCCAGGATTTTGGCACATTTGTCAAATGCCTCACCCACAGAATCGTCTTTGGTGGTTCCCAGAACTTCCATGCTGTTCCATGCCCGAACCAATACCAGCAGCGTATGGCCGCCAGAAACTACAAGGCAAAGAAATGGAAAAGTTGGGCAGTGCTCACCTATAAGAAGGGACAAAATATGGGCCTCCATGTGGTGAACGGAAATCAGCGGAATATTCAGAGCCAGGGCCAGACCTTTGGCAAAACTTGCACCCACCATAAGAGAACCGGGAAGACCCGGCCCCCGTGTGAAGGCAATCGCATTCAGGTCTTTCAGCTCAAAACCAGAGGCCTTCAGCGCTGTATGGGCTACATGAATAATGTTTTTCTGATGCTCCCGTGAAGCCATTTCCGGTACTACGCCTCCGAATTGATTGTGGACATACTGGCTCGAAACGATATTAGATCGGGGAATGCCGTTTTCTATTACAGCTGCAGCAGTATCGTCGCAGGAGGTTTCTATGGCCAGCAATACCATGGAAGCAGCACTCAGGAAGGTAATGTATTTTCCGGAGCGGTTTTTTCTTTCACCTTATCCGCTACTTGTTGCATCAGCCACATCGGGGTGGATGTGGCCCCGCATATGCCCACAGACGCTGCCCCTTTGAACCATTCCGGATCGATTTCTTCCTCATTTTCAATAAAATAGCTCCTGTCATTCAGATTCTTGCAGACCGTAAAAAGAGCCTTTCCATTTGAGCTTTTTTTACCTGAAACAAAAAGTACAACATCAAATTCCCTGGCAAAAACAGAGAGCTGCGGCTCCCTGTTGCTCACCTGCCTGCAGATGCTGTCGTTGGCATCAAAAATTTCAGACAGGTCTTTTTCGCTTTGTGCAGCCTTGATTTTTTCCTCTATCGCTGACCTGATCTTTCCAAATCCGGCAGTGCTTTTGGTAGTCTGACTGAACAGGGTAATGGGTTTTGAAAAATCCAGATTTTCCAGTTCTTCTACCGAGGAAACTACGGTAGCCCGATTGTCAATCTGCCCATTCAATCCTATCACCTCTGCGTGGCCTTTCTGTCCGTAGATTACCATTTGTCCGCCTTTTTTTGAAACCCTGTCAAACTCGGTTTTCACACGGTTCTGGAGTTTTAGTACTACGGGGCAGGAAGCATCTATCAGATCAATATTGTTTTTTAAAGCTGTTTTGTAGGTTTCAGGTGGCTCGCCGTGTGCCCGAATCAGCACTTTGCAATCATGGAGTTCAGAAAGCTTTTCCTTATCAATAACTTGAAGACCCAAAGCCGCAAGGCGCTTGACTTCCATGTCGTTGTGCACGATGTCGCCAAGACAGTATAATGTTTCTCCTTTCCTGAGCTCGGTCTCTGCCATATCTATAGCATATTCTACACCGAAACAATAACCGGAATTTTTATCGATTTCTATCCGCATAAAGAAGCAGGCATAACTCCGATCCGAGGCACGGAGCCTACCTTTCTGGTGATGGATGCATTACAAGAACCGACCATTACTGGATGGCTCCGGTAAAAGCAGGTTTGGAATAATAGTTTGAAAACTCCAGATCGTTTACCGCCTTACTTTTCAGTTCGGGATTGAGCGACATGGCTTTTTTCAGTTTCATACCCATTTCGGTTTCTTTGTTTTGTCTGGCAGCGGCAATGGCCTGAACATAAAAAACCAGGGCATTTTTAGATCCGGTGGCAGCCAGTTCCTCAAGAGTTGCATATCCGGCCGCATATTCTTTTTTCAGAACCTGGGTCAAACCTTTATTGAAAAGTGTGTTGGCCTCTTCCATTCCGTTGTTGAACATATTGAGTGCTAAAGGGTAGTTGCCGCGGCGGGCTTCAACAATTCCTTTGTTGGAATTCACTAGTCTCTTGGCTTCTGAATTTCCGCTTAGACCCTGAGATTTTGCAAAACACTCATCTATTTTCTCCTTTTCTCCTTTCATCAGATAGGCGGTAGAAAGGTTGGCATAAACCTCTGGGGTTTCCATTCTCGCTCTTGCGATTTCGAGGTTGGTTATGGCTTTGTCAATCAATGCCATGCGCTGGTCTCCGCTTGCTTTTTTGGCCATTTCCAGGCGAATGGCACCGAGATTGTTGTGCGCTTTCCAGCTGTCGTTTTTCTTGGTTGCAGCCTGATAGATGGCTTCTTTTTCTGCTAAAACGGGTGTCAATGTGGCGGCATAGCTTAGTTCTTTATCACTCAGAGTATCAGCAGGCTTCCCTCCTTCCGAAATGGCTTTGGCCAGTAAGGAAATCTGAGCATTGGTTTTCTTTGGCTTCAGGGTAAGAATTTCGGTTTGTCCCAACCTCAGTTTGGGATAAATATTGAAAAGAAGTTTGGGGAAACAAGACAATTTTTCAAGCTCTTTTTCCTGTTCTACATAATTGCCCGGACCATTCAAAACAGCCATAACAGCGGTTTTTTCTTCCGCTGTCAGGTTGGTATCGTTGGTGAGTGTGTCTTTAAGAGGAACCCAGTCTTGCACCAGCGTCTTGGTAACAAATTCAATGGAATCGGCTTTCTTTCCATAATTCAGCCGATTCATCATGGCACGGTAGTATTTTTCTATGGCTTTGGCCCGCAGGTCAGAGAGCATGGTATTTTTCACTTCCCGTCCTTCGGGAGAGTGCATCCCTGTGATGGTCACCGTTCTGGTGGCATTTTTAGAAGCGATGTAGGCATCAAGAGCCATCTGATTGGCTGGCTTTTTCACCTCTTTTTTAGCCATTTTTGCTTTTTTACTGCCCTTTTTCTCCGGGCTGAAACCCTTTACTTTCAGGTCGGCGCTTCCCTGATCGAAGTAAAAATTCACCCTCACAGGATAAAACTCAGGTTCTGGATTGTATCCGTGATTGGCAAGAATGGTCAGATACTCATCCTGAACCAATTGAGAAGTGAGTACCAGACCTTTGGCAAAATTCACCTCAGGTGAGGATTTTACTTTATCGTTTTGGTTGGAGGCCGAACCCTGAAGTGTGAGATCGCCTTTGTCCATGGAAGATGTTTTGTAAGCAAAAGCAAACCGCCGGCTCATTTTGGGAGCCTGCGTTTTTTGCTCAGGGAAATCCAGATAATTGAACTTCAAACTTCCCACAGGAAGTTTTTGATCGGCATATTTATAATTAAAATTCAAGCTGTAGACTTTGCCTTTTTTAAGCATTTTGGAAGGCAGCTCTGCAGAAAAATTAAATCTGACTGAATCTCCGTGCAATTCAAGGGGACTGGGTTCAATTGTGAGTTTTTGTTGCTGCGCTTTCTTGAGCATGGAATTGAGCGCACATCCTTCCAATAAAAGTAAAGCCAGAAAAGAACCGGCCAGTATGTTTTTTGAGATCATAAAATCAGCTTGCTGAATTGATTACCTGATATTATTTTTGAAAAAATTTTGCGGCAAAAATAGAAAGAAAGTCCAAACCGACCTAACAAACAATAGCAAGGGTTATCGAAAAATATGAATATGGGTAAGTGGCTAATTCAAACCAAGGTATTTATTGAGCATCAGGCATTTGGCGTTTGTACCTGGCTAGGGGATGCGCTGGGGGTGAGCACCAGCAATATCAGATTGTACTTTATTTACATCTCCTTCCTGACCATCGGTTCACCTGTTGTCTTGTATCTCATTCTGGCATTCTGGCTGAATATCAGGACCTACAACCGGAGAAGGGTAAGCCCATTCTGGGATCAATAGGCAAACCTGTTTTTCACATTGCGCTATTGCCTGAATTTTTTCAGGCGGGCTGGATTTTATTCCTTCGCAGCTCATTCAGGGCATTGAAAGCCTTATTTATTTCTTCTTCTGGGTTTTGCCATCGGCTTGCCCAGGTGGTTTGACCAAGCCAGATTCCGGTATCGGCTTCAGAAAGGCCGTAAGCAGCTGCGATTCGGGAGGCCGACTCAAAATCGTTTTTTAATTTTCGGGCAGTCTCCAGCACTTCCTCAAAAGCCTGCATCATCAGGTTCCTGTTGTCATGGTTTTCCCACAAAGCAGGTCTGCAAATCAACACAAAACAGGACCAGGGAGTGGGCCTTTCATCAATCATTTTCAGGACACCCTGATCTGCAAGGGGCTTTGTCATCCACTTTTCCCAGAAAAACAGGTCGGCCTCCTGCTTTACCAGAGCATCCCGGGCTCCATCCAGACCTCCTACTACCAGAAACTGTTCATCATTCAGGGATTCGCCCCGCAATCCGGCATCGAGCCCGGCCATCAGATGGGAACCGGAGCCGAACCGGGATATGGCATATTTTTTTCCTTGTACGGGCGAAACCTTCTCTACAGGATTGTCTGCCCCCGAGAAAATACCCCAAACCAAAGGCGATTCTACAAAAACAGCAAGTAGCTTAATATCAGCGCCTTGCATTATTGCATTCGCGGCCGATTCGGTCAATACAAGTGCAAGGTCAATCTGCCCTTCCAATACTGCCGAAATCATGGCACCGGAACCGCCGGGGAAATCCTGCCAGGTCCATTCTGCAGAACCGCACTTCCGGTCATTATGCTCAAGCCAGCACTTCCAGGGAAAATTGAAATGCTCAGGCACTCCCCCAATCCGAAAATGGGTTAATTTTTTTTCCATTCCTATTTTTTGATTCCGCAAATTTGATGCCTTAATTTTTGATTTGGATGGAAAAATATCTGGTGATAGACCAGGGAAATTCAAGAATAAAAACAGGGTATTTTCAGCAAGGACTGCCGCCCTCATTCTATACTTTCGGCGAAACGGGGAGTGCGCTTCGGCATTATTTTGATTCACTTGAGGCTGACCGGGTATTGATTTCTTCTTCGGCCGGTCCAAAATCGGCCCAACTTCTCACTGAATGCCTGGGCAGCAAGCCCTTTGTATTTCTTGATTACACCATGCTGAAAGACATTGCACTGGCTTACAAGGAACCGGAGACTTTGGGAAAAGACCGCCTGGCAGCTTTGAAAGCGGCAAAAGAAAAGTGGCCGGGCAAAGCTCTTTGCGTGGCAGATGCAGGCACCTGCCTCACACTGGATTTTATGGATGCGCATGGCCGTCATCTGGGCGGAACCATTTCACCGGGTTTGCAGATGCGGTTTACGGGAATGCACCAGTTTACGGGGGCACTTCCTCTGGCGGGCACAGGCGATTACACCGGTATTTGGGGAAAATCTACCTTGTCATGTCTGGCATCGGGATCTGTAAACGGGCTGGTTGCAGAAATAGAATACCATTTTAATCATCTCAAAATCAGTTGCTCTGAGCCGGCTATTCTGATTTTGACAGGCGGAGATGCCGAATATTTGGCACATCACCTGAATAGTCCCAACTTTGCAGCCCCTCATCTGGTTTTAGAGGGTTTATTTTTCATTGTTAAAAGCCTTGGCTGAAAGCCGCACATTGTATCTGCTGATTCGCCTGTCTGTTTCGCTGGGTATTTGGCTGACGGTTTCCACACTGTCGCAGGCCCAAAGCCTTACCGGCCATTTGCCTGTTTCCCGTTTCGGCGCAGGGATGCCTTTGGGCAGTGGCATATCCCGAACCGAAGGACTGGCAGGTACGGCCGTGGCCATGCCGCATTCAGACCATGCCAATTTTTTGAATCCGGCGCTGCTCTCCGTCAATGAAAAAGTGCAGCTCAATATGGACCTGAGGTACTCTTACAGAGAGCTTTCAGGTCCCGGATCCGGAAAATTCAGAAACGGAACATCCGGCCCTGCCAACATATCATTTGCCATCCCTATTTCCGGAAAAATCAAAGCAGGATTCGGGGTAAAACCCTTTACATCAAGAGATTTTGTCTTTTTTGAAAAACAATTTGCCGGGGGAGATTCCATCGGCGTGCGAAGCAGAGGCTTGGGAGGAACCACAAAATTCTTCGTTTCCTGTGCCTACAAAATCAGCCCTGCGGTCCGGATTGGGCTGGAAACCAGTTACATTCTGGGCACCCTCGAAGATTCTGTATCCTTCGGTTCGCTTCCTGCCGATGTCAATTTCAACTTTATCTCAGTCAGGCAGCGGCGGGTGAGTCAGTTTCTTTTCAGGCCCGGTGTTCATGTGGTGATTCCTCTTTCCAGGGCTGCCGGTCGTTTTTTAAATTTTGGGGCAACTGCCGATCTGGGCAGCAGGATAGCCTACCGTGATTTCTCCTTTTTCACCGTCAAAGGTATTGGAGGCCAAAGGGATACGCTACAGAACAACTCTCCGGGAAGTCTGCAGAGGCCTCTCACCTATTCATTCGGAATGAGCCTGGTCACACAGGAAAAATGGGCCTTAGGTTTTGATGCAGATTATGTGGCAGCCCCGGCACAGACCGATGAAAACACGCTGATAAAAAACAAAAATGCTTTTTCGATCCGGCTGGGTGGTGAGTACCTCATCGGAACCAAGAAATCTACCCGTTATCTCAATGTTATCACCTTCAGGGGAGGGATTGCCTACAATCAGTTGCCTTTTGAAGAAAACGGAAAACAGCTGACAGACAGAAAGATATCCCTGGGGGCTTCTTTCCCCATCATCCGCAAGGAAGCCAAATTTACAAGACCGCTGATCAATCTGGGCCTTTCTTTCGGGCAGCGCGGATTCGAAAACAGTGCCATCGGCCTCGAAAACTACTATCAGATCAATCTGGGTTTTACCCTGAACGATTTTCTGTGGTTTAACCGCTACCGTATAGATTGAGAGGGGAATTCTATACTGAATTTCCGGTTATGTGATTCAATCCGGCACAGTCCCGGAGAGCTCCTTGCCCACGACCATAAAAACCAGAACCGCCCGATAACCGGGCTTTGATTTTGCCTGGGTATTATGTACCAAGGGACAAAATGGCAGTTTTTAAGACGGGACACGGGAAGAAAAAAAAGCCAAAACCGATTTACCTACATCTTATCTGCTGCAAAACCTCCTTATTAAATGTTAAGGATAGGGGTGCAATATTTTATCTCCACATTTCATTCCCAGGACCATAAATCTGAGAGCGAAAATGCTTTCCATATACATACTGATTATAAATTCTATGAGCATATTCAACCCGAATTCAATGTAACTACTCAGGTTGCCCCGATTAGTTACTTAATTTCAAGGTCTCTTCAATTCCTTTTTTCAATTCTATCAAGAGGCTTTGTGCATATTCCAGGGTCCAGTTCTCTTTTCCAGCCCAATAAACCGCTATGGGTGATTGTTGAGGATCGAATGTATTTTCTATAAGCAGATTCATAATCCGGATGGTCAAGGCTTCGGAATGTTTCAAGATTTCGGCAACTTTTCTACCCAAAACCCGGGATGATAATTGCCTTTCATCAAAGCCCTCTTCAGGAAATGCATCAAAATGATTGAGCATTATTTCGTTAAATTCAATTTTGAAATAGTGGTCAATGATGACCAAAATGTCATACGGATCATTGAATCTTTCTTCTGGGCGGTCGCTCCAAGCCACCAATTTTAACAACACCATGCCGTGAAGCGGAGGGATTCGAGCAATCTTTTCTTCAATCTTAATTTCTTTTGCCTGATCCAGAACTTCCTTAATCCCAACAATATGTAAATCAGAATATCTCTGGTAGAATTTTTCGGTGTCCTTTTGTTCAATTTCCCCGAAAGGCAATACATCAACAACCGTTTTGTATTCTGGATGATAAAAAGTCCAAGGTGCCTTAGCCTTATTGAATCCCTTGATTTCCAATGCTTTTACAACCTCATCGTAATCATCAAATGAAGATATCATAATCGCAAAGTCAATATCTTTCGTTCCACGACCGGGCTTATGCCCCTGTGCTAATAATTCAAGGGCCATAGCATTAACACCAATAAGGTAATAAGGAATGCCAAGTTTTGACAGTACCTCATCCATAATAAGGAATACCTCATTAAAATAAGGAATTGACAGCTCTTTATATGTTTTCCCGGAGGTAGGTGTCATAAATTTTCGCTGCTGTTTCCTGACATCTTTTGTCGTGCATATTAACCAGATCAGAATAAGCAATAAGTGGTGGTACTGCTTTCGATTTTGAGAAGGAATCTATCCAGAATTTTTTAAAAACCTGGACATTTCCCTTTTCATCCGGGACGAGGCGATAATTTTTTATCAATTCATTTCTGCTCTCTTCGGTGTAAAGTGTGAACTCAGCCGGAACCAGATAATTTGTTAAAATATCACCGCCAGGTTCCCCACCCCAAAATGTCTTATTTTCCTTCAAATCAATTTCTGTCCAATGGTTTTCATTTGTAAGAAATCGAAATGTTCCGATTTTAAGTACTGGTTTAAGATTTTGCTCAAAAGCCTCTGCCCACTTTTTTATTAGTTTTTCTCTTTTGTGCAGTATGAATTCGTTTTTTCGAAGATGTAAAAGGAAGTCTTCCTTCTTTAAGCCATTCAGGATATTGACCACATTTCCCACAGAAGTTTTGGTTTGTCCGGCTATGGTCCTGTAAGGCTTTTGCAACAATTCCGGGTTGTTCAAAATCTCGAATAATACTCTCAGGCCGGTTTTGGTAAAGGCCCGGTTTTTTACATTTTGCTTGAATTTTATGGAAGAATGAGTATCCAGTAAAAACCATTTGTCAGCCGACCTGTGA
>JBIKMV010000006.1:0-30451 GCA_044359055.1 Catalimonadaceae bacterium | reverse complement strand
TTTCCACATTGTTCACCACAGTGGGGCATCCCCAAACTCCTTTTACTGCCGGAAAAGGAGGCTTTATTCTGGGATTGCCTCTTTTTCCCTCGAGCGATTCCAGGAGTGCTGTTTCTTCACCACAGATATATGCCCCGCCTCCAGGCTGAACATATAGGTCCAGGTTATAGCCGGTACCCAGAATATTTTTTCCCAGCCATCCGGCAGCATAGGCTTCCTGAATGGCCTTTTCCAATATGCGAATGATATAATAATACTCGCCCCTTACATAAATATAAGAAGTATTGGCACCCAGAGCAAAACTTGAGGTAATCATCCCCTCAATCAGAATATGGGGGATGCGGGACATCAGGTATCTGTCTTTGAATGTTCCTGGTTCAGACTCATCGGCGTTGCATACGAGATACCGGGGAACTCCCTCTGGTTTGGCCAGAAAACTCCATTTCATTCCGGTCGGAAATCCTGCTCCCCCTCTTCCCCTAAGGCCCGATTTTTTTACTTCCTCGACAACCGCTTCGGGTGTCATGGTTTTGAGTGCTTTTTCTACAGATGAATAGCCGCCATTTTTCCGGTATACCTCGTATCCCTGAATACCCGGAATATGGTCGTTTGCTAGAAGTAATTTCTTTCCCATTACTATATCAAGGGTTTAAGTGGATTGGGCAGCTGTTGTGTTGAATATTCACCGGATTAAACTGCCATTCGAAGTCCCGTATTTTTAAGGCAATCGGAGAAAAACCTGCGGTATCGATTCCTGATGGGATGTTATGAAATATATTCATGGCCAAAACTTCATTTTTTTCCATAACACACTGACTAATAATGTTCTGTCACTACATCGTCAAAATAGGTTTTCCTTTTTCCTTCTGCTTTCAGTTGATCCAGAATGGAATCCACTTTTTCAAAGGTCAGGTTTTCGTGAAACTGAGCACCGCACATCATCATGGGGGCAGTTCCGCAGGAACCAAGGCATTCCACAGTTTTCAGGGTAAACATACCATCTGAGCTGGTCTCACCTTCTTTTATGCCCAGTTTTTGTTCGATATGCTGAACAATTTCTTCTGCCCCCCGAAGCCAGCATGAACTGGTGCGGCAAACCTCAAGCAGACATTTTCCTGTTGGCTTAAGATTGTACATGGAGTAAAAAGAGGCTACTTCATACACTTCAATCGGGTCGAGGTCCAGAACCTCAGCCACCAAATCCATTACTGGAACAGAAAGCCAGCTGTCAAATTCAGCCTGTGCCAGATGCAGCACCGGCAGCAGGGCCGACTTCTGCTTTCCCTCCGGATACCGGGATTTCATTTCCTGTATCAGTTTCAGGGTGTCGGCCGGAAATTGGGGTTTGTTTTCCATTTGTTATGCGTCTAATTCTCCTGCAATCACATTTAAACTACTCAAAACCAGAATGGCATCCGAAAGCAGCATTCCCTTTACCATCTCGGTGTAGGCCTGATAGTAAATGAAACATGGCCGCCTGAAATGCAGTCTTGCCGGGGCCCTTCCGCCATCGGAAATCAGGTAATAGCCCAATTCGCCGTTTCCGCCCTCCACAGCATGGTAAACCTCGCCTGCAGGAGCGTCAATTTCTCCCATTATTATTTTGAAATGGTAAATCAGGGCTTCCATTTTGGTGTACACATCCTTTTTTTCGGGCAGATAGTAATGCGGCGCATCTGCATGAAAGGGTCCTTCCGGTAGATTGTCCAGCGCTTGGTGAATGATCCTGAGACTTTGCCAGATTTCCTCATTCCTTACCATGAAGCGGTCGTAGGTATCCCCGTTTTCTCCGATGGGGATATCAAACTGAAAATCTTCGTAACTGGAATAAGGATTCATCACCCTTACATCGTAGTCTATGCCGGCTGCCCGGAGGTTGGGACCCGTAAATCCGTAATCCATGGCCATTTCTTTTGACAAAGGCCCAACATCAATCACACGGTCCATGAAAATCCGGTTCCGGTTGAAAAGGGCTTCGAACTCCTTCATTACAGGAGGAAACTCTTTCAGGAATTTGCGTATTTTGGCAATGGCGGTTTCGCTTAAATCGCGTTCCATACCGCCGGCGCGCCCCATATTGGTGGTCAGGCGGGAGCCGCAGACTTCCTCATAAATTTCATAAATCTTTTCACGCTCCTGAAACACATACAGAAAGCCGGAAAAGGCACCGCTATCCACACCCAGAATGGAATTGCAGATGAGGTGGTCGGCAATCCTTGCCAGTTCCATCATGATAACCCGGATATACTGCGCCCTTTTGGGAACGGTAATACCCAGCAATTTTTCTACGGTCATGTGCCAGCCCATATTGTTGATGGGTGAGCTGCAGTAGTTGAGGCGGTCGGTGAGCGGAGTAATCTGATACAAAGGCCGCCGTTCTGCTATTTTCTCAAAGGCACGGTGGATGTAGCCAATGGTGGATACACCGGATACAATCCTTTCGCCGTCCATTTGGAGGATATTCTGAAAAACTCCGTGTGTGGCCGGATGCGTCGGACCCAGATTGAGGGTGGTAAGTTCGTTTACAAAGTCCTCGCTGTCAGTCGGAAAAGCGTCAGGAAGGTTTTGGCCTGATTTGATGAGTTGATCCATAGGGCTTGTTTATCTTCCAAAAAATTCGTCCACTTTGTCTCTTCTGGTCTGATCCTCGAGGGGATATTCTTTCCTCAGAGGAAAATAATCCATTTCGTCCACATTCAAAATTCTTACAAGATTGGGGTGGCCTTCAAATAGAATTCCATAAAAATCGTAGGTTTCTCTCTCCATCCAATTGGCTGATTTGAAATGCGTCACCATGGTTGGAATGGCTGGATTTTCTGCAGGAGCAAAGGTTTTGATCCGGATTCGGGTGTTGCTTGTCCAGCTGTGAAACAGATACACTACACCCAGTTCTTTCCCCTTCTGATCTGGCAGGTGAAGCCCGCAAAGATCTGTCATAAATGTAAACTGATATTCGGCATGATGCTTCAGTTTTCCAACAAAAGGAATGAGTTGTGCTGGTTGTATTTCAAGGGTAAGTATGCCATCGGGTTCAGAGCAGGCCAGAATGCCCTCTTCTCCCAGTTCGGATTTGGCAAATGCAAGTAAATCTTCGTTGGAAAATGGCATCAATGAATGTTGTAAGATTCCAGAAGTGCTTTATATTCGTCTGAATCCCTTCGTCTTGTGGATTCATTTTCGGCCAGATATTGAATTTTCAATAGTCCTTCGATAATCTGTTCTGGACGCGGAGGGCAGCCTGGCACATACACATCCACAGGAACAACCCTGTCGATTCCCTGAAGCACGGAATAGGTATCGAATATGCCGCCTGAAGAAGCGCAGGCTCCCACTGCAATCACCCATCGGGGTTCGGCCATCTGCTCATAAGTTTGCTTTAAAATGGGTCCCATTTTTTTGGCAATGGTTCCCATTACCATGAGCAAATCGGCTTGTCTTGGAGAAAAACTGGGTCTTTCGGAGCCAAATCGGGCCAGGTCGTAATGGGAGGCCATGGTGGCCATAAATTCAATACCGCAGCAGGATGTGGCGAAGGGCAGGGGCCAGAGAGAATTTTTTCGGGCCATACCTACCACTTTATCCAGTGTGGTGGCAAAAAATCCTTGTCCTTCAATCCCGGGAGGTGCCGGCATGTCTGTATTCACCATGTTTTAAAAATTCAGATTCGATAAAAACGGATTGGTTCCCTGTATTGTTTTCGGCTTAATCCCAGTTTAAAACGCCCTTTTTGATGATATAATAAAAACCACCCAGGAGAATTCCCATAAAAACAATCATCTCTGCAAAGCCAAGCCAGCCAAGATTTTTGAAGTTTACGGCCCAGGGGTACATGAAAATGATTTCCACATCAAAGAGCACAAACAGGATGGCAATCAGAAAATACTTAACGGATATAGGTGCCCTGGCGTCGCCCACAGATTCGATGCCGCATTCCCATTGGGCATCTTTCACTTTTCCCCGGTTTTTAGGACCGAGGAGATGGGTGGCAATCATGGTAGCCACCACAAATGCTACAGCCAGACCGAGCTGCACCAGCATGGGCAGAAAATCGGATGGCAGATACGAAACCAAAAGAGTCAATTTCATTATTTTAAATGGCCTGCAAAGAAAGACTTCCCCATTTGGTTTGCCAAAGGATTTTATAGTTTTTTAATCCATTTTTCTTGCAGAACAGCCAAAAAAGGACCATTTGAAGCTGCGAAAGGCATCAACCGAAATACACTTTTCTCCAGATGCCCAGATTGATGACCCGCCACAAAAAGTCTCTGCTGGTGCCATCGTTTATCTGAACAAGTTTATCCCAGTCTTTTTTTATCTTTCGGGAGTCAATAAAATCATCTAGGTCCGGGGTGATGTATTCTTTTAACTCTTCTCCCGCCCGGGCCAGCCAGTTGATTTCCTGCGATTTCCGTTTCCTAAGCAGTTCGTTTTCATACAAACCATCAGGGAAAACCCCCCGCAATGACTTTTTCAGCAGATTTCCGGTCTGGCCGGACCGGATTTTGTAAATGCTGTTGGATTTGATCATAGAATCGGCCAGATCCCGGTCGCTTACAAACGGCTGCCTGACTTCAACATTGAAAAATTGAGCATTTCGGTCTGATGTTCTCAGGGCTTCTCTTACCCCCGGACCTGAAAATTCAGCCATAAGCAATTGATTAAGATTCTGGGGTATGCTTTTGATGTTGTTTTCTATATTTTTGGAATACCGGTCTACAAAGTGGTCTTTCAGATAGGAAAATTCCTCCTGATTGGCTTTAATCAGGGTTTCTTTAAGATCATCAGCCGTAGATTTCATGATGATTTTTTTTACCAGATTGCCAAGCAAACCGACCTTTCCTGACAGGGAGTTTGATGCACCGAAAAAGTTTTCGAAAAACAGGCTGTAGTTCTTTTTAGCAAGAAGATCGTGCAAAAATTGCTGCAGGTGGGTCTGATTCATGCAGAAAAGCTGTTCGGCCCCGATGGAATCAATCACCACCTGAATGCTGCTTTGCCTGGCTGTTTCCAGCATTTTAAACTGACTAAAAACCTCAAGACTGGTAAAGGGAAGGTCCTGTAGGTAGCATATTTTCAAAAGGTTTTCCGAAAAATCTTCAAATCTGCAAGTTGACCTGAGCAGTTCTATATCGAGTTCTTGGGTGATTTTTTCAGCAAACTCCAGCTCAGGCTGACTTGCGCCTTCTATCTGCTCTATGGTTCCGAAAAGGCCGGAATAAACATGTCTGGCCCTCGGTCTTTCATCCGCCTGTATTTCCCGGATTGACTCTTTTAGCAGAAAAGGAAAAATCAGGCTTTCTATATCTGAATCAATCCTATAGGCCGTTTTTATGCCCTTGTTGAGATGGAGGTGTATGTTATTGGCCAGGCTTTTATTTAACCTGTGAGCTAGGGTTGAAATTTTATTCCTGCTGTACCGCTCAATCTTTGAATCCGTGATCAGGTGAAAATAATTCCATGTCTTCAGATTTCCTTTTGGCAGTAGCATGGAAAATGCATTGCCGGGCATCAGCTCGCTGAGTCCCCTGAACATGGTTTGAATATTATTATCTGCTTTCCCCAGGATCAGGTAATCAAAAACAGCAGATTTGCTTACTTTTTTGGAGATAAAAGGAAGGCCAATCAGCCCTTTCAGTTCTGAAGAAAATACAAAAACACTGTCAGAATGAGCGTAATAAAATGGCTTTACACCAAAAGGGTCCCTGGCTCCGAATATTTTTTGTTCCTTTTTGTCAAAAAGAACGAAAGAAAAAGACCCCTCAATCATGGTCAGAATCTTTTCCTGCCAAATTTTGTAACCAAGAGCCACAATTTCGGCTGGGTTCCCCTCGTCTGCATCTTCTTTTTCTTCTCTAAGCATTTTTGCCAGTTGTCCCGCATTGAGGATTTCACCGTCGAGAACAATCCAGAATCTATGGTCTTTGCTTTGAAAGGGCTGATGATGAGCTGGTTCAGCAATACCGCTGACAGAACCGAGCCTGTGTCCAAAACCCATCATGGCATCTTTGGGGACACTCGACAAATCACTAAGCCTGCAGGCATTTTTGATTGCAGGGGGGGTTTCCTTACCGGAGCAACTTATCTCAGCCTCTCCTGCGAAGAAAACATATCCTTCATCCTGATTACCCCGGTGGAGCATGCGCTCCGTGATTTGATGTAATTGAGTTGCAAGAGAATCTTCCTGGGGCTGAAATCTAATTACTCCTGATATTGCGCTCATTTGGGTTAAAAATCATTTTATCAATAAAAAATTAGTCTTTTTTTATTTTCATATACCTCAATACGATGAAAATTTAGTTCCAGAATCGATTTTCCATAAATCGAATATAAGCCAGATTTTCCTTCCCGGCTCGTCAAAAGCCAGTTTTTTGAGGCCTCAATAATAGATAAAAATCGGTTTTGAAGCACCATCTGTCCTTTTTCATTGGCCATACCCACCCAGCCTTTTTTCTTTAAAAGGAAACCATTTCCCACGAAATGCCAAATTGAGTCGAATTCAAAGGGCAGCACAAACTGTCCGTTTTTTCCAATCAGACTCCATTTTCCCTGTTTTTTCACCGGAGCCAGCTCGGATATAAAATTTCCGGCCAGCTCAAAATTGGGCTGAATGGCGAGTTTTTCATCTTTGTCCAGATAACCCCAGAGGCTACCCAGTTTTACGGCTGCCCTTCCGTTGAAAAATGGCAACAGGGAATCATACCGGCAGGCAATTCGGATAAAACCCGCCGCATCGGCGAAGCCAAATCTTTTCCCTGCTTTTACTATGATGAGACCCGCTTGTTCAGTGCCGATTTCAGTAATGGTTTTATTTACCCTTATTTTTTGTCCGGAAGGGCCGGTGAAAGCACGGTTTTTCGCCGAGCCAAATGCCATCAGGGTGTCGGAAACCATTTTTAATTCCGGATTCGGGCCTGTTCTGATTTTAATTCCTTTGTGGCTTAGAATAAAGGCCTGTTTTTTAATTTTTACAAAAAGAAAATCGGCTGAAATTCTGAATGCTGTATCCAATTTTTCTGTCCTCAGTCCTTTGCTTCCCCGGATATACCAGCCGCCGGCTGAGTATTCTGCAAAAAGTGAGTCATTCCACCAGAATCCCGGTTTGTGCAATACCGGTACAGAACCTGAGGCAAAAGGATACCAGATGCTATCGCTCAAAAAATAGGTTTCTTCCTGGTTCATTACCACTTGGGAGCCGGACAATGGAAAGAAGCGTCCGGTGAATAGGGAATCTACTTCCACAATTCCTCTTTCAACAAAAAGAAAGAGTCTGTTCCTTCCTGTTTTAAAGGAATCGGCCTTCAACTCCTCAGGCTCCCCGGGTCGAAAAATCCATTTTCCCTCCATCCTGATTAGGGATTTTCCCTTCCATTTTCTGAATCCGCTCACATTTTTAAATCGGATTTGAAGCGGTGTTTGAGCGGAAGCCAGATGTCTTGCAGAGGGTGTGATTTGCCAGATCAGGTGCTCATCTGCGGACTCAAACTGCATATTCCCGGACCTGAAAATGGGCGAAAAAGGATTGTCTTTGATGAGAATGCTCTCGCCTTTCAGTCTGAGGGTGTACACATTGGAGTCCAGGGGTATCAATGTGTCTGCCATAACTGAAAACTTCCGGTTTCCCGTCAAATCAGAAACATGCCAGAGGCGGGGCTGCCCATTTACTTCCAAGGCCATGAAGTGAAAAAAAACTGCAGCCAAACCTAAAACTTGTGACAGAAGGGATTTTTGTGGCATCAGGATTCAAAATTAGGAAGGATATTTGCACCGGAGAGGTAAAAACCTTTTCCCATTTGTGAAAACAGGTATCCGAATTTCTGCTAAATGGAATGAATTCAGAGTGTTAGCCTCTACGCTGACAGCTCTGAAAATTCTCAATTACGGGAAGTTGCTTGCAGGTTATTTTTTTTCCCGCTGGACCGGAAGGCCATATCAATGGGGAAAGCCATTCAGTGTTT
The DNA here is from genome assembly GCA_044359055.1 of Catalimonadaceae bacterium. Taxonomy (GTDB): domain Bacteria; phylum Bacteroidota; class Bacteroidia; order Cytophagales; family Flexibacteraceae; genus CAMDMI01. Next base: position 22,496 of record JBIKMV010000006.1, on the reverse strand, counting down.
CCATTGAACCCACCACATCCTGCAATCTCCGTTGTCCCGAATGTCCGAGCGGGCTGAGGTCTTTTTCCCGGCCCACCGGAATGTTGGAAAATGGTCTTTTTTCAAAATTATTGGATGAACTGTCACCTGAACTCACCTATCTCACTTTTTATTTTCAGGGCGAACCTTTCCTAAACCCTAAGTTTCTGCAAATGGTTTCGGTTGCCGCAAAACGGAAAATTTATACTTCTACCTCCACCAATGCACACTATCTTAAAGATGACACGGCAAGGGAAACGATCGAATCAGGACTGCACCGCATCATCATTTCAATTGACGGTACCACTTCCGAAACCTATGAAAGCTACCGAATCGGGGGGCAGCTCGATAAAGTATTGGAAGGAACCCGAAATCTGGTCAAATGGAAGAAAAAACTCCAATCTGCCACACCCCATATTGTGTTTCAGTTTCTGGTGGTGAAGCAAAACGAGCATCAGATTCCGGAGGTGTACCGCCTAGCAGAAGAACTGGGTGTGGATGAAGTAAAGCTAAAAACCGCCCAGATTTATAACTTCGAAAATGGCTCAGAACTGATTCCTGAACAGGAAAAATACAGCCGCTACAAAAAAAATCAATGGGGAAAATTTGAAATCAAAAACCAACTGCTAAATCAATGCTGGCAGATGTGGAATTCCTGTGTAATCACCTGGGATGGAAAGGTAGTGCCCTGCTGCTTTGATAAAGATGCCGCCCACAGCCTAGGAGAGGCCGGGAAAAATCAGCACTTTGAAAACATCTGGTTCGGACCCGGATATTATGCCTTCCGGAGCTCCATTCTTCAATCAAGAAAACAGATAGATATTTGTCGGAATTGTACGGAGGGTATGGAAGTGTGGGCCTAAATATTGGGAGAATTCAAAACCATTCCCTGCTCAGATGCATATTTTTCATAGCGCTTCAACAAACTGTCCATCATTTCCTTGTCGTCATATTTCTGATCAAGCAGGAGATGAATCATCAGGCCAACAAGGCGTATGATGTTATTATATTCAGCGGTTTCCTTTGCAGAAAGTTTTCCAATGGTCCGGAGCTTTTCCATTTTTCGGAGCTGAGAAAGCAAGTCATAGGACTGGTCTGCCACAGACCTGAGCCTGTAAGTGGATTCTTCAGGATTTAGGGTCTTAGATGAAAAGGACTGACCTATTGCATGCCTGAACATTTGCTCTGTTCGTTCGTTGGATGAGGGGCTAATAAAGTGGTACATAATGTTTTTGAGTTTTTGATTTTGCAATTTTTTTCTTGAATTAATTTGGTTTTCGTTGAGGCAAAACAGGGTCTTTTTATCCATGTTTTTCGCATACTTTTTTTTAAAACCTTACACTGTACGGATTTAGAAGGGAAATTAAAAATCCTCCTTACTTTTGAGGTATGCATAAAAAACTGGTCATTCTGGATTTCGGGTCACAGTATACACAGCTTATTGCCCGGAGAATCAGGGAGTTAGAAGTTTATTGTGAAATCCTGCCGTATTTCCATTCAGGTCCTCCGGACCCGACAGTTGCGGGTATCATATTATCCGGCAGTCCCGGATCTGTCCGTCAAAAAGAGCCCTTCAGCCCCTCCCTGTCCTGGCTGGAGGCAGGATATCCAGTTTTGGGCATTTGCTATGGTGCCCAATGGCTGGCTATGAATTATGGTGGCACTGTATCAGCAAGCAGCATTCGGGAATATGGCCGTGCCTCGATGAAAGTGGAAAAATCAGAAAGCTTGTTTTCCGGGTTTCATCCTGAAAGCCAGGTCTGGATGTCCCATTCAGATACCATTACCGAATTGCCCCCTGGCTTTGAAAGTACAGCTTCCACCGATACCATCCCTGTTGCAGCATTTTCACACAAAGAAAAACCAGTTTTCGGTGTTCAGTTTCATCCTGAAGTGGTGCATTCTGAGTTTGGTGCCCGACTGTTGAAAAATTTTGTGTTTGACATTTGCGGACTTTCACCCGACTGGACTCCGGCCAATTATATCTCTGAAACCATTCGGCAAATTCGCAGTACCGTTGGAAATGAGAGTCTTATTCTGGGTTTGTCGGGTGGTGTGGATTCATCTGTGGCAGCCCTGCTCCTGCATGAAGCTATCGGCCAAAACCTCCACTGCATTTTTGTGGATAATGGTTTGCTGAGAAAGAACGAATTCCGGGATGTGTTGCACAGCTACAGGGAAATGGGCCTTAATGTGACAGGGGTCAATGCATCTTCCCGCTTTTTGGAAGGACTCAGGGGCATTTCTGATCCTGAAAAGAAAAGGAAAACCATCGGCCGGATTTTCATAGAAGTTTTTGAAGAGCAATCCCATAAGATAGAAAATGCCGCCTTTCTGGGACAGGGCACCATCTATCCCGATGTGATTGAGTCGGTTTCAGTTCATGGGCCTTCGGTTACCATCAAGTCGCATCACAATGTGGGCGGATTGCCCGATTTTATGAAGTTGAAGGTCGTCGAACCCCTGCGTAGTCTTTTTAAGGATGAGGTAAGGAAAGTCGGTGCCGCCCTTGGTCTGGATCCTGCCATATTGCATCGCCACCCTTTTCCGGGTCCGGGCCTGGCCATCCGCATACCCGGCGAAGTCACCCCTGAAAAAGTGCAGCTGTTGCAAGAGGCAGATGATATTTTTATTTCTGAATTGAAAAAACAGGGTTTTTATCATAAAGTCTGGCAAGCCGGGGTAATTCTTCTGCCCGTTCAAAGTGTTGGGGTAATGGGTGACGAAAGAACATATGAGCAGGTGGTCTGCCTCCGGGCTGTCAGTTCTACCGACGGTATGACAGCTGACTGGGTAGACTTTCCTCATGCGTTTTTGGCAGGTGTATCCAACCGCATCATCAATGAGGTGAAGGGAATCAACCGTGTGGTGTATGACATCAGTTCCAAGCCGCCGGCAACCATTGAGTGGGAATAAAGCAGACTTGTTTTTTCATGGTAAAAATTGGTTTTATCTTTCAGCCATCAATGTAATTACACGCCCGCAACTAAGATTTTATGCGAATTCTACTTATCATTAGCTGCCTTTTGCCGCTTCACTTGTTTGCAGCGCCTTTTTTGGGGCAAATCAAGACTTTTTCCCAACCGGATGGCAGCCGGGTAGATATTAGGCTTTTCGGTACTGAGTTATATATGAGGGCTGAAGGGCTGGATGGATATACACTGATTCGGGAAGAAAAAAATGGCTGGATTTGCTACGCAGCTCTCAATAAGAACGGAACCGCCCTGGTTTCTACCGGTAGAAAATATGCAGGAAGGGAGGGAAAGCCCGAAACCCTGAAGAAATGGACCGACCTCCCCACCGGACTGGAAATCCCGGAAAAAGAAAGGGAAAAACTAATCCGGGAAAGGGCTTTGTCGGTTTCCGGAAACGACCCTTTTCACCTTCGGCATTCCAGTGCTCCTTTTGGCACTCCGGTTTTTCCCGTAAACGGACAAATCAAAGGACTTTGTATCCTGATTGATTTTCCTGACGAACCCTCCACGCTTCCTGCTTCTGAATATGCTTCTTTCTGCAACGACACAAATTACAGCAATTTCGGGAACAACGGCTCCCTGAGATCGTATTTCAGAGATGTGTCCAAAGGTAAAGTGGATTACACCAATCAGGTTGCCGGTTTTTTCAGGGCTCCCAATACTTTTGCCTATTACGATGCGCTTCCGTACGCACATGGGGCACAGCAATTATTGACCTGGGCACTTGAAAAACTCGACAGTGCCGGCTTTGATTTTTCGTCCCTCAGCCTGAATTCTGAAAACAATTCCATCATGGCCATCAACCTTATGTACACCGGTGAACCACCCACTTGGGCCCAGGGTATGTGGTTTCACAAAGGGTATCTGAACACATTCACTTCTTCATCCGGCATAAAAGCAGGTGACTACAACTGTTCTCCGGCCAAGGCACCTTTGGGAATTGGGGTGGTGGCTCACGAAAACGGCCACATGATTGGAAAATGGCCCGATACCTATAAATACAACCAGAATACAGGTCCGGATGGAATCGGGGCCTTTGATCTGATGTGCTGGTACGGAAGCAGTCAGAATCCCGTTCCCCCCAATCCGCTTTTTCGCCTCAATGCCGGTTGGGGCAAAAACTTTGATATCAGCAATCTGAGCGGGCAGGTTACCGATACAGCCAACCTGGGCAACATCCGGTCTTTCCGCAATGACAATGACACCAACGAATTTTATCTGCTTGAAGCCAGAGAGGAGGAGGGAAGAAGTTTTTATATTCCCGATCGTGGATTGACCATCTGGAGAATCAACCGTCTGGGCGACAACCAGACCCTGAACCATGAAGTAACCCTGATTCCGGCTGGTAATGATGTTAACAATATGACCAATGCTTGTTTCAGAGCTGGTTTCAAACCTACCTTCAATCAAAGCACCTCGCCCTCATCCAGATGGAGAAATGGTGACCCAAGCGGACTTAAATTGTCCAATATCAGCACTCCGGGATCTACCATGACCTACAATGCCGGGCAGGGAACCAATGCTGCTATTCTGAAACTTCTTTACAAAGGCATTTCATATGATGACAATGGAAACGGCCAGATTGAACCAGGAGAAACCATCCGCTTTGAAATGAAAGTACTCAATACGGGCGGCAATCCTTCGGGGGCAGTTTCGGTTAGCTGCACAGGAATTGCACCCTTTACCAATTATTATACCATCAGCAATCCGGCTCAGAATTTTCCTATCCTCAACTCAGGCCAAGAATTTACCATGGAATTTCAGATTCAGGTCATTTCTTCGGCAGTGGCGGGAAATCAAATTACCCTGCGCTTTCAGGTTCAGGAAAACGGAAACACACTATATGTCACACGCAAGTTCCTTGTCGGCTCTTTCCTGAATATGGTATCAGGGATAGACAGCCTTTGCAATTACCTGTATTTTGACCCGGGCGGATTGAACCCCTACACCAACAATACCTTCATAACCCAAACCCTTTACCCCAAAAATCCAGCCTCGGCACTAAAAGCAGAATTCCTCTCCTTTGACCTGGAGAGTGAAGCTAATTGTCAGTACGATTTTCTGCAGGTATTCAATGGGCCAACTCCTTCTTTTCCGCAGTTTGGAAAATTCTGCGGCACAAATTCACCCGGAACGATTGTTTCTACCCATCCGGGAGGTGCACTCACTTTTCGATTTAAAGCCGACGAAGGTGTGACAGGGGATGGCTGGCTGGCGAGAATTACCTGTGTTCCTTTTACTGAAACCTCCGGCAGAGACCCGGCCGCTGACTGGCAGCCTTATCCCAATCCGGCGGGAGAAGAGATTTTTTTACCCGCCTTCTCTGTCCCTGTGGATGTGCAATTGCTCGATATGAGAGGCAGGGTTTGTTTGCGCCTGAAAACAGAAGTTGGGCAGTTGGGTAAATTGCCGGTAACCGGTCTGGAAGGTGGATTGTATCTGCTGAAGGCAAGTGCTGCTTCCATGCAGAAAATCATGAAATGGTCGGTTTTTCACAGGTAAGCAGAAAAAAAATTTCGCTTCCAGCACTATTCCGGCGTTTTTTTCAGGATTCTGGCACCGATAAGACATTCCATGCATCTTTTATTTGCGCAATAGCCTTGCTGAAGTTCCAGCAAAGATTGGCTTTCAGCTGCGGACTGTGCCCTTACTCCGATGCTGGCCCAGATTTTTATCAGCCGGTTGTCTTCTGGCGGTAGCTCCGATAATCCTTCCAGGGCTTTTTCTATTTTTTCATTTTCCTTTTTTTCAAGGCCTATGGCGGTCAAAAACGGACTTAATACATTAATAATGAGATTGTTTTCAATGAATGGGGTAAGGCCAATGTGGCTTTCCGTCCATTCTTTTTCTTTGAGAAAGGCTCCAAAAATTTCCGGGTTATCCGGAGATTGAAAAACCTTCAGCCAGGCCGAAGGCGGAACATTGAGGTCGGGGTACTCGATGAGAATTGGCAGGACCGAGACCAGCTTGGCCAGAAGGAGAATCCTCTGCTCAGGAAAGGCACCCGGTCTGAGGCGAAACCGCTTCCACTGTACCGGAGGAGGCTGAAGACCGAATTTTGCTGCCTGATGCAGATATTCTGAATGTAATTCTTTCTGAACCGGCTTTCGGGCATCCAGCAAACCGGCCTGACCCAGATAAACAGCGGCAAGAATTTTGGCATCCCAGCCTGTGGAAGCAGCCGTTTTCAAAGGAACTGAGGCAGCCAGCATTTCCATCCCCTCGGCGTTTATTTTCAAGCCAATACCCCAGGCCAGCGTGTGATAAAGGGTTGTAAGCCAATCCTTTCCCGATTGCAGGTATCTCCGGCGAATGGCCTCTGCCTTTTTCTCAAGCCGTTCAACCAATACCCTCTCCTGCATCTGAACCATAAGAAAAGGTTCTGTACCGTGCAGCAAAGCAGCACACGGAATCATTTCGTCTTTTCCGGCTTCGGTTAGTTCCCGGTAGCGAAACAAAACCTCCAAGGGAACCAGATTTTTTATTTCCAGACAGGGAACCACTGTGCCATCTTTCCGGAAGACATCTGTGTCTTTTTCCCAGACTACATGCAAAATAACCGACTGATATGCCGCATCTTGCTGATGACCGTGTTCGTTCCACTCGCTTGCCCTCACATGGATTTCCACCGAACCATTCCATTCGATGTCGGCAAGTCTAATCCTGGCTTGTTCAAAATCGGGACCTGCATGCCGGTTTTTGAATCCTGTTTTGATTACAGCCATTTCGCCATGCCCAGTAATCAAAGGATTGGTTTTCAGAAAAAGCTGTTGCTTCCAGATTTGATGAAGGAAATCCTCTTTCATGTTTGGTCCGGATTTTATCCACTCAAATAAAAAGAGAAATTCCCGAAATGCAGCAGTTCCGGGGTTGGCCTGAATTGTAAATCACTGAAATGGCCCCGCCTGACGATGCGGCCAAAAAATGGCCTTTACAACTTGTCCAGCATGTCTTTCATGGTGCGGGTGTCAGGCAAAACTGTGAATTTTGATGGTATTTTCAGGTCCTGACTGGTTACCTGATATCCGGTAAGCCAAATACTGGTCTCCGGAAGCAGATATTTTATTTTATCGAGATAAGGTTGCACATCTTCCTGACAGGGCGTACTGGTGATAATGGTCAATATCACATCTGCTTTATGAACTTCCTGCACTGCTTTCAGATCCTGAAGAGGCAGACTCTGACCCAAATAGATGCTCCTGTGTCCCTGAAGCTTTACCAGATAGGAGGCAAACAGCAGACTGATTTCATGAAATTCGCCTTCAGGTAGAAATAGCATGATTTTTTTCGCATCTGCCCTGAGCCTGGAATTTGGAATTCCATCTATAGCCACAATCAGTTTTTGTCTGATTAGATTGGTGATAAAATGTTCCTGAGCCGGGTTGATGGTATCCGTTTGCCAAAGAATCCCGATATGTTGGAGGAATGGATAAACAATATTCAATATGGTTTCTTCCAGCCCAATGGACATGATACTGTTATTCAGCTGCTTTTCAAATCGCTCTTCGTCCAGTTCCAGCATGGATACCACCAGATTCTGAATCTGCGCCGGTATTTGCTTCTTTTCAGAAGCCAGTTGCTTTACTTTTTGGTTAAGTTCTTCAAGGCTTAATTTGGCAATGTTGCTGATTTTCAGACCGTAATCATACAGAATCGAAACATTGAGCAGAAACTTCAGGTCTTCCTGTGAATACAGCCTGATGTTGGAATCGGTCCTTTGCGGATTCATTATGCCATACCGCTGCTCCCAGATTCTCAGGGTGTGAGGTTTAATCCGGGTGAGCTGTGAAAGGTCTCTGATGGTAAAGTTTTGCTGCATCATGGGACAAAAAAGTATTCAGAAAAAAAAATAAAGCCTGGGCGAGATGGGTCTTTTTAAAAAAAACTAAAATGAGTTTCCTTAATCCGTTGATAGTGAAAAGAATTGAAATCCACAGTGTTTTAGAATAGTTAAACCGATTTGACTGAAATAGGTTTCAAATCCCATCAGAAAATATTCTGGACCATAAAAAATCCCAGCATAATCAGGAAAATCCAGAGGGCTGAAGGGTTTTCTTTTTTCCAGCTGCCCAGGTGAAAAAGACTTAGTATAAAAAAAGAAACCCCGGCCCAGCCAAGGTAATTCTGAAACGGAATGAATCCATCGCTCCAGGTCCAGAAATCATGCTTCATGGCAACGGGTTCCATAAAAAAATCAAAGGCAACCATCAGAAATACTCCGGCAACGATCTTCATCAGCCGGCCGGTTTTCAGCATGTTGGATACATTTCCTGAAAGATAAGCCAGTAAAAACCAATTCAATCCAATAATCAGCGGAGTATTCAGGAATTGGATGCCCAGGACAGCGCCATATTGGTAGTTGCCAAAAGGCCAGCCGGTATTTACACCGATGGCTTCTGCCAGAAAGCCTATGCAGAAGGTGGAAACCAAAAAAATCAAAAGGCCGGTGCCCCAAACTTTTTGGTATTTCAAAACAATCAGTGTGGTAAATATCAGTTGAATGGGAACCATGTCGAGCGTAAGGCTGTAATATCCACCCTTGGCAAACATCAGCAGGCCGGCACCGGCCAGATGCATAACCGTAACCAGACCGAGGGCAATTTTTTCTTCATGGCCAAATCCCTTTAATTTCCTTTTCCTCACGCTCTCAACAACTCAATAATCTTGAAAACAGGACTGCAATATCTTTTTTATCTGATTTCAAAAAAAATTTTCATCCAAACCTGCATTCGCAATTATTGGATTTTCCCTCTTTTATGTTCGCTTCATGCCTGATTGGCATTAAAACCGGTTTGTAATTTTCTTTCACTTTCAGGGCGAAATTATTTTACCCATCCAACCTCCGAATTTCTGCTGCTACCCAAAACAGACTAAACTGCTGCAAAAATCGTTGTATGTAAGTTTCTGCAACACTTACAGACCTTAATTACAATCCTTTGAAACACTTTTGCTACCCGAATTTTTAATCAAGAACTGTTTTGAATCTCATTTTCAGAATATTATCCGTTTCAGTAATCCTGATAACCGGAATTGCGCAAGCCCAGTTTGTTCCTGTCGTACCCGATAAAATTAGCTTTGCCGATATGAACCTGATCATAGAAGAAGGGGCAAAACCTGCCTTATCTTCCTATGTCAGTAAGCTCACTTCCAATCCTCGGTTCTTCCGGCAAATGGTGGACCGTGCCGATGCCTATCTGCCCATCGTGGAGCGTATTTTTCAGGAAGAAGGCCTTCCGGTGGATTTCAGGTATAGTGTAATCCAGGAGTCCAGTCTGGTTTCTCATCTGGTTTCTTCATCCAATGCAGTAGGGTACTGGCAGTTTAAAAAAGAAACCGCTACCGAAATGGGCCTCAGGGTAGACGAAGACATTGATGAGCGGATGAATATTGTGTCTTCATCCCGGTCGGCTGCCCGATATCTGAATCGACACAATCAATACATGCAAAACTGGGTGTATTCCCTTCTCGCCTATTATGCCGGTCTCAGCGGTGCAAAAGCCCTTATCGACCCCTCCAAAATCGGAGCTAAAACAATGGAAATCAATGAAAATACCCATTGGTACATTCTAAAATTCCTCGCCCATAAAATTGCTTTTGAGCCCCACTTGTATCGGAATACCTCCACACCCGGATTGCGGGTGCTGGAATTTACCGATTGCGAAAATAAATCGCTGGACCAACTTTCAAGGGAAACCAATTATCCGGTTGAGCAGCTTCAGTTTTACAACCGGTGGATTTTGAAAGGCTTTGTTCCTGCCGATAAAGACTATGTTGTTATTTTACCATTGAAGCCCGAAGATGGAGTGCTTTTTGAGGGAAGTCCATTGTATGTGAAAGCCTCTCCTCCGGTGGAAAAACTGGAGCCATGGAGGGAGCGTTATTTCTTTGGACTGATTGAAAAGCCAGTTACCCAGCCCGAGCCGGTCATGTTGTCAAATGGCAAAGTGGAAATCCCGGTATTTTTCAGTTGGAATGGCATAAAAGCCATTCAGGCCAAGGAGGGAGACTCTCCCGCAAGGCTGGCCCTATTGGCGGGAATTGGCCGAGATGAATTTCTGGAATACAATGACTTACGGGTTTTTGACCCGCTTGTCAAAGGCGAGGTTTATTATGTGGACAATAAAAAGAACAGGGCCAAAGTTCCTTACCACACTGTGCAACCAGGAGAAAGTCTTTGGGAAGTAGCCCAAAAGTATGGCATAAGATTGAAATCCCTGATGGCCAAAAACAGAATGCCAAGGCCCGAAAAATTGAAAAAAGGAAGGGTCCTCTGGCTGCGTCATACCCGGCCTGAGGAAGAACCTGTCCGCTATGAGGCGGTTCCGGATATTGATACAAATCCTCAGCCTGTCCGCAATACTGCCGAACTTGCAGCCCGCCCGGCAGCTGAAATCAAAGATTCTCCGGTAGCCGCTGCCAGTCCACAGGTTGATTTGAAAAAGATAGAGCAGGATGCCCGGCAGATTTTGGGTAAGGATACTCTTGTAGGCGATCATCAGGATAACACCCAGGAGTTGCCGGTGTCGCAGGAAATCGAAATTGAAACGGTTTCAGAAGAGATTAATGCCGCCAGTCCGGCCCCGGAAACCCCGGAACTTGTGCTGACTGCTTCCACAAGGGTAATTCCCGCTGAAACGCCCCAGTCGGAACAGGTACAAAAAGAAACGCCCGCCCCCTTGCCTGTTCCGCAAAATGGCCGAATAGAAGTTGCTCAGGGCATGACCTGGTATAAAATTAGCCGGCATTATAAAAAGCCACTTGACAGCCTCCTGGCATGGAACAGCGGTTTGGCCTCCGAATTGAAGGTCGGCCAGACAATCAGCGTGGAAAATGTGGCTCCTGAGGCCCGACCCGCCGGTGAACAGCCAGTCAAAGCAATATCTGAAGGATGGACAGATTATGAAATCAAACCGGGAGATACGGCCTATAAAATTGCCCGGCAGTTCTCCATACGGGTAGATGATCTTCTGAAGCTAAATCAGAGGGAGGATGCAGTTTTCAGGGCAGGAGAGATCATTAAAGTTCCCCGCTGATTGATTGAAAGCAATAAAATATGCGGAAAAGGCGGTTCTTTTCATCACTTCAGGAAAGTGATTTCGAAGGGCGAAACATGGTTTTTGCTTTGTTTTTCCCTGCTTCCTTGGCTCGCCGGATCAGGCCTTTTGATTTGGGGTATACATCAGAAAAGCTGGCTGCTCGCCCAGCCTCCCCTGGTTTGGATATTGATTTTTGCTGCTTTGTCTGTTCCCATTACCCTTTCGCTGATACCCAATACAATGGCCGGGCTTTTTATGGGATTTCTCCTCGGTTTCTGGGCCCTTCCGGGAATGGTAATTTCCTTCTCTATTGCTTCGGTACTGGGTTTTTTTCTGGGTAAAAAAATCGATTCAGGATTAAAGGATACCTTATTTTCCATTTGGCCGTCCTGGAAAACTGGTTTTGAAAAATTAAAAGGCAGGTCATTTTTCCTTGTCGTTTCCTTCCGGCTGATGCCCATCCCACCCTTCTCCATAGGAAACCTATTGCTGGCATGGTTCAATTTGCCTTTTTCCACTTTTTTCTGGGCCAGTTTTCTGGGTATGCTTCCCCGCATGGCCCTTGTGGTGTGGCTTGGGCAGAATATCCGGGACCTAGTTTATATCATTCAACATCCGGGAGAAATGAAGGAGCTGACCTGGTTTTCCTGGCTGGCCTTCGTGGCAATTGTCTTGTTCTGGAGATGGATTTGGGGCCGGATTTCAACTGCAGAGGATAAGCCGGCAGTAGAAGACCATTCAGCTTCTGTCGATTGAAACAGCCTGCTTTCGAAAAAAAAGCCACCCTTTCGGATGGCTTCCTGTTTTCTTTCCGCAGGTATCAGGCGCTGGCCGGCATATTGTCCAGAACATCCATCACCTCCTTCACCCGGCCTCTGCTGGTTTCAAGCAAAGCCTTTTCTTCGTCGTTCAGTTTGAGTTCAATTACTTTTTCAATGCCGTTTTTACCCAAAACTACTGGAACACCCAAGTAACAGTCTTTAATTCCATACTCGCCCTGCAGTTCTATGCAAACAGGAAAAATTCTTTTCTGATCTCTGGCAATGGCTTCTGCCATCTGCGCAGCAGCCGATCCGGGAGCATACCATGCCGATGTACCCATCAGTTTTACCAATTCTCCCCCTCCGTTTATGGTGCGGTTTACAATGGCATCAAGTTTGTCTTTTTCAATCAGTTCTGTTACAGGAATACCACTGACAGTAGTATATCTGGGAAGGGGAACCATGGTGTCGCCGTGTCCGCCGAGAAGCATGGCCTGAATGTCTTTGGGTGAGCAGTTCAGCGCTTCTGCCAGAAATGCCCTGTACCTTGCCGTATCCAGAATGCCAGCCATTCCCATTACCCTGGTTTTCGGAAATCCGGAGGTGATGTGTGCGCAATAGGTCATCACATCCAGAGGATTTGAAACCACAATGATGATGGCCTTTGGAGAGTACTGAATAATATTTTGAGTGACAGTCCTTACGATACCGGCGTTGATGCCAATCAGGTCATCGCGGCTCATCCCCGGTTTTCTGGGCAGTCCTGAGGTAATCACCACGATGTCGGAACCGGCGGTTCGGGAGTAGTCACCGGTTACTCCAATCGTTCTGGAATCATACAAGTCAATCGGGGCTTTTTGCCAAATATCCAATGCTTTGCCTTCTGCAAGACCTTCTTTGATATCCAGTAAAATAATTTCGTTGGCCACTTCTCGGTATGCCAGAACATCAGCACAGGTAGCACCCACATTTCCGGCGCCTACTACGGTAATTTTCATTGGTGTTGGTAAATTTTATTATTCGGTTTGGGCTGCAAAGGTAAAATTTAAGCGGAAAAGCAGGTCTAAATTTTGAATAAAAGGACAGGATTTTAACTGCTAGGCACCGGCATGTATTTATTATAAGGCCTTGTTTAATAAATACTTAGTTCAAAAATCTCTGTAGTTTTCCACTTTCCTTAAAAAAATCTAAGCCCGCACAGGGACTACAATTTTGCCTTGTGCCGTTTCGGGAATTGCTTTGCAAGCTGTTAATCAGTCCATGGATTCAGGATCCCGATATTCCAAACTTAAGAAGCGTCACCGGCTGCTGGCTCTGCTGAGGATTCTGCGGATTCAAAATCTGCTTATTATAGCCTGTTGTCAGGTCCTTGCGGGTATTCAACTTTTTGAAACCTCTTTCTGGAATCAGCCTTCAGGTATTTCTGGCATGGTTCTTTTGGTTTTGGCCAGTACCTTTTCTGCCGCAGCCGGCTACCTTATCAATGACTACTACGATGTAAAAATTGATGTGGTCAATAAACCGCGGCGGGTGGTGGTAGGCAAAGTCATTTCCCGGAGGCAGACCATGATGCTGCATCTCATATTCATTTTTCTGGCGTTGCTTTCTGCCTTTCCTTTGGGAAAAATGGTGTTTTTTGTGGTGGCCCTTTGTTCGGCATGGTTGTGGCTGTACTCCAACCGGCTCAAAAGATTGCCGCTCATTGGCAATGTTTCTGTGTCGCTCCTCACATCATGCGCTGTTTATTTGCCCGGACTTGTATTTCCGGGAGCAAAAGATGCCCTGATTCTTTTTTCTGTTTTTTCATTCTGGATCAGCCTCATCAGGGAGGTGGTAAAAGATATGGAAGACATGAGGGGCGATGGCCGGCATGGTTGCCGAACTTTACCTATTGTTCTGGGCATCCGGAAAACAAAGTATTTCCTCTATGCTGCCGGTTTATTGTTTACTCTTTCATTCTGTGTCTCCTTTTTTTTCCTTCCCGGCATTTGGATTCCGGCGGCCCTAGCACTGTCATTTCCTTTGGCCGGTTTGTTTTACCGGATTTACAAGGCAGACACCGTGCGGGCATTTGCCGGTATCAGCCGCTTTTGCAAGTGGTTTATGATGGCAGGTATGGCGGCAATGCTTCTACTGTGAACCATTAGGGAAATCAGCAGAGCGGATGGGAATCAATGTGAACTTTGCGCACAAAAATCAAAGCCGTCTTTATTGAAAAAAAGTTCATAATAATCTGGAATTCAATAAGAAGAACAGCCTTGTCCGGTCTGTTTTCCTGTCGCCGGTTTTTCTGAAAGCAGGGTAAAATATTTTTAAATCGATTTTTTTTAAAGTCAGCTTTGTTTGTTGATTTGTAGCTCGCTCCTACGGGAGACATTTTCCCTTTATTTTTTTTTAATTTTTTGAAATACAATTACTTACTTCTGAAATGAGAAATTTTCCTTCTATAGAAGAGCCATTGCTGGTTGAAAACAAAAACAGGTTTGTCCTTTTCCCTATTCAGCACAACGACATCTGGCAGATGTATAAAAAAGCAGAAGCCAGTTTCTGGACAGCAGAAGAAATTGACCTTGCCCAGGACCTGGGCGACTGGGCCCGCCTCAATGACGGAGAAAGGCATTTTATTTCTCATGTACTCGCTTTTTTTGCTGCATCAGATGGTATTGTAAACGAAAATCTCGGAGTGAATTTCTTTAATGAAGTGCAGCTTCCGGAAGCCAAGTGCTTTTATGGCTTTCAGATCATGATGGAAAACATTCACTCAGAAACCTACTCCTTACTAATTGATACTTATGTGAAAGACCTGAAAGAGAAAAACAGGCTTTTCAATGCCCTTGAAACCGTTCCCTGCGTAAGTAAAAAAGGTGAGTGGGCTCTGAAATGGATAAATTCTGAAAATTTTGCTGAAAGACTTGTGGCTTTTGCCGCAGTAGAAGGTATTTTCTTTTCCGGATCATTCTGCTCCATTTTCTGGCTGAAGAAAAGAGGCCTAATGCCAGGACTTACCTTCTCCAATGAGTTGATTTCCAGAGACGAAGGTTTACATTGCGATTTTGCCTGCCTGCTTTACAACCAGTATCTCAACAACAAACTCAGCAAAGACCGGGTTTATGAAATCATTCTGGATGCTGTAAGAATTGAACAGGAATTTGTTTCAGAGGCACTTCCTGTAAATCTAATAGGCATGAATTCCGGACTCATGAGTCAGTATATCGAATTTGTGGCCGACAGACTTCTGGTTTCCCTTGGATATCCCAAAAACTACAACAGCAGCAATCCTTTCGATTTTATGGAAATGATTTCGCTCCAGGGAAAAACCAATTTCTTTGAGAAGAAAGTTGCCGAATACCAGAAAGCAGGGGTGATGTCTGAAAAAGACCAGCATAAGTTCTCCCTCAACGAAGATTTCTGATAGTCCTGAACTTCGTTTCCTGTGGATTTTTGGTCCGTTTCCAAAATCAGCAAATAAATAGACTTCATTTCTCCCCAATATTTGTTGAAGGAATAATTTCTGCCTTTCCCTCCCACAGCAAATAAGGAGAATTGACTCCGGATAGATAAAGGCCTGTCCAGCCCGTTTCACAATAAAAAAACCCCGCTTCCGCGGGGTTTTTTTATTGTCTGATTCAGAAACTTCTATTTGTATCCAATGGCAAAGGCCACGCAGTTGTTTCCGTTCTTTGCGTCGGCAGCAGGAATCCTGAATTCGATGGTGAAGTCACCGCTTTTCTGGGCGACAAAATCATAAAATTTGGAGGTCTTATCCGACTTATTCGAAAAAAGCAGATTGTGTTCTGTGTCGTAGATAGCGAATTCTACATTGTCAGAAAATCCCTGACAAAGGTTCAGCACACGGTAATTTTCCTGAGAATACACCGAAAAGGCAGCTTCAACCATATTTTTTTTGGCGCCGAATGCTGACAGCGGCTTGAATGCGGCCGATTCGAAAATATAGGAGCCAAGACCCTCGCGGCACAATTTTTTGATGGTTTTGTCGCTGCACTGAGCAGTAGCTGTCTGGCTAAAACCCGCCAATGCAGCAATCAATACGATAAATAGTTTTTTCATGATTTTGCGGCTGGTTAGTTGTCGGTTACAATTTTATTTCTGAGTGTTTCCACTTTGGAGGTAAGCTTCTTGAATTCCTCTTCGTGGCTTGTGGTGTTTTCTGAATTGAGAACATCCAGACTTACTTTAATCTCATTGAGACTTGAAATCAAACCATCTATCTCAGGCTTGTCTTTAAAGTCCTGAAGCAGCGCAACCAGTTTGCCCAGAGAATTGTTCTGGTCGAGCAATCTCTTTGTAATGTCAGGATTTCTTTTGTTTTTCAGCATTTGGGTGGCTATGTAAGCACTTTCCACCCATGCACCGGCAAAAGAAAGATATGCAATATCCAGGCGGGAGGTCTGTTTCAGGAGAATGTCTGACTCCATTGACATGGTGGCCATGAGAGTAACCAGAGAATCTTTGTTTCCTACATTCTTCTCGAATCTTGGAATCAGGTTTGTAGTTTCAAATATGCTGGTAAGATTCAATCCGTCGGTGCAGGTCTTTACTGCCTTGAAATAGGAAATGGCTTCCTGACTTTGGTCATTGAAAGTGCAGTAAGACAAGTCGGTTGTATAAATTCCCAGATTGACCGACTTGCTGTATGGGGACATATACTTGCTCGCATTGGCTGCTGGATTGGTAAGTCCGCTCAAATACTTGAGTCCGGCCCTTTGAAAAATGCGGGCAACATGGATAGGAGAGGGAAGGCTTTGGAAAAAATCCTGGGTTTTGGATTCTATTGCAGAATCACTCGCCAGCATTGCAGAATCGCTTGCAGTAGAATCAACTACAGTTGAGTCCTTCTCATTTCGCTGACCACACCCGAATGCAACAGTGAGCACAAGGCCTGCCGTTGCCAATCGTCTTTTTAAATTCATATTTTTGAAAACAATGATTTTAATTAATTTGATAAGGTCCCGGATAGGATTTTCATCTTATCGTGGAGAGGCAAATGTAAATTCATTTCCAAATTTTTACATCATTCTAATTCGGAGAGCCCTCCGCAATCCATGTAATAAATTAGGCTTAATTTTTACAATTACTCCAAAATTAAGCGCGATTGATTGCCCGGCTCTTTGTATATATGCGCCCCCGTTTGGGGGTGTCAGTGTACCTGTTTTTGTACATAAGTACTCTGAAAATCAATTTTTTAATCATTATTTTTTTCACCAAAAAAGGTAAATAAATGGCTCAAACTCCACATCTGCCTATCAGCCCGGAAGAAGAAGACAAAATCAAAAGGGCTTTTCAGAATAAAGACTGGAATGAAATAAAAATAGAGGACTCATGGGTAATTTTCAGGGTGATGTCCGAATTTGTAAAAGGATTTGACACCCTGGGAAAAATCGGACCCTGTGTTTCCATTTTTGGTTCTGCCCGAACCCTTCCCGACAACAAGTATTATGGAATGGCCGAAGAAATAGCCCGTATGCTCGTAAAGCATGGATATGGTGTAATCACAGGCGGGGGCCCCGGTATTATGGAAGCCGGAAATAAAGGTGCTTTTGAAGCCGGCGGAAAGTCGGTGGGACTAAACATAGAGCTTCCTTTCGAGCAGTTCAACAATATTTATATTGACAAAGACAAGCTCATCAATTTCGATTACTTTTTTGTAAGAAAGGTCATGTTTATCAAATATGCCCAGGGATTTGTGGTTATGCCCGGAGGTATGGGTACACTGGATGAACTTTTTGAGGCGCTCACCCTGATTCAAACCAAGAAAATAGGAAGATTCCCCCTTGTACTTGTAGGTACAAAATACTGGGAAGGGCTCATGACCTGGATAAAGGATGTGATGCTGGGACAGGAAAAAAATATCAATCCCGAAGACCTGGACCTCATCAATATGGTGGATACCCCTGAGGAAGCCGTAAAAGCAATCGATGACTTCTATTCCAAATATCTCTTGCAGCCTAACTTTTAGGGGAATGGTTTACCGGTTTGTCCAGATTTTCCTTCTGGTCCTTTTCCCGGGTATTTTATGGCAATGTCATTCTGCCACCGAAGAGGAAGTTCATGAGGTTTATATCCCCCCCATGGTAACTTTCGCAGGGGATACTGTGCCAGTATGGGATCCCGAAATCCGTGAGAGACTGGAAAAAGAACTGTACATTAATACTTACTGGCAATCGAATACCGCCTTGTGGATAAAAAGATCCGGAAGGTGGTTTCCTATGATAGACAGTATTTTAAAGAAAAATCAGATTCCTGAGGATTTCAAATATTTGGTGCCGGTAGAAAGCGGATTTGAAAATGTGACTTCCGGTAAAGGGGCAGTGGGTTTCTGGCAGATTATGGAGCCCACCGCAAAGGAGTTCGGATTGATGGTGAATGAAGAAATAGACCATCGTCTTGATCCGGCAAGGGCTACCGAGGCAGCCTGCAAACTGCTTCTCAGAGGCAAAAAGGTGCTCGGCAACTGGGTTTCTGTAGCAGCTTCGTATAATGTAGGTATCAGCGGACTGAATAAAGTAATGGAGGCTCAATACACCGACCGGTTTTATGACCTGATTATCAATCAGGAAACGGGAAGGTATTTTTTCCGGGCTCTGGCAGCCAAACTGATTTTGGGCAACCCTGAAAAATATGGCTTCCATAATCTGAAACCTTATGCAGCGTATGAAACCAAGACTCTGAAACTGGACTCCTCTGTCCATGATTTGGCATTCTGGTGCCGTCAGAACGGATTTTCTTACAAATGCTTCCGGATGGTAAATCCATGGATCAAGACAGGCCGGATTCTCATCAGCGACAGTTTGCCTGTGGTTTCCTTATCCATTCCGCTCAATTGTCCCCTTTACACAAAACTCGAACTGAAACCGATTCCTGTGGGTATTAAGGACAGTATCCAAATTGCCAGGCAGGGAATAATTGAAAACCTGGTAAATAAAAAGGATATCAAAGCCCATGCCCAAGTGGAAAAATCCTTGAAAAAAACGCAGGATTTTCATGTGGTGAAAGCCGGTGAAAGTCTCAGCCTGATTGTTATGCAATACCATCTGACCACGGAGGCCTTGTTTGCACTGAATCCTGGCCTTGCTTCAAAGCAGCACAAGATTTATTCCGGAATGAAAATCAGGATTGCCCGTTGATTTGCTACAAAAGCAGAATTTGACAGAAACTCAACAGACTCGCTTTTCAGAGACGGTTCAGAAAATCCAGAGTATCCACTCCATCGGCATAATCTCCCATACCTGGGAGTTGTGAAGTACCGAAAGAGATTGATTTTTCCCATTTTCCCTGAAAAGAAACCAAACATTGCAAGTCTGCCTGATGCCCGGTTATAAGACTTGCGGCATGTTCCAGACTATCGTATTCCTCAAAATTCAGAACCGAAAGCGGTGAAAAAAGGGAAGCTTCCTTTCGGACCATCAGAATATCATGATCCAGAAATGGGGTTCCGTTCATCAGGAAAATGGATTTGTGGTAGATGGCATTGTTCTGAAACTTGTGGTGGTCGGTCACAAACCGGTATTTTTCCAATGCCCTGAAAAAAGTTTCGAAGGAATAACCTGCCGGAACAAGCAACTTGCTCACATTGCGGCAGCCCAGTCCGAAATATTGCATGATATCATCACACAAAGGCTGCAGTTCCTCCTCATTTTCAAAGCCATAAACTACACCAAGGGAGGATTTGGAGCCCCGGATGATTCTGGGTAAATGCCGGAAATAATAATCGAAATGGCTTGCCGTATTGCTGCTGCCGGTGGCAATGAGTGCCTCAGCATTTTTCAGATTTTCTGTTTTTTGAAAGTAAGGCCCCGATTCCGGAGAAAGCCCGGTCAGCAGACCAATAAGCCAATCGGTCAGAACGGTGTCCTGTGAAGATGGCTTGTAGAAGGCAATGTGGCCGGCAGCAAAAACAGAAAGCAAATCGTGCCAGCCAACCAATGGGATGTTACCGGCAAGCACCATACCTGTTTTTTTTGGATTGGTCTCTTCAGGAACCGATTGAAGCCAATGTTCCAGCACAGGTTTTTGGTGCCAAGCAGAAATGGCATCGATGGCCTGCAGCGAAAAGCGAGGAATAAAAAAAGGATTTTCCTGACGGGCTTTTTCCAAAATATCTTCGGGCACAGGCCGGTTTCTGAGGATTTCCCCCAGTTGGCTCAGAATTTCAATTCGTTCCGTTTTTCGCAGCATGGCTGCAAAAGTAGGGTATAATACAGGCGGACGAAACTTTTGCCCCATGCTTTTGAATAACCCGATATTTTATTCATTTTTGGCCCATGCTCTATCACATCCGCTCCGGCAGCACCGAAATTGTTGTTCAAAAGCAGAATCCTCAAATTTTAATTGATGGAAAGCCAGTTGATTATGAAATCATCAGCCAGAATCAGCAGGGAATCTGTCTGAAACTGAACCACAAAATTTTTCACCTCGATATTCTAAAGAAAGCAGACGAAGATTCCGGTTGGAAGGTGAAAATAAACGGATCAGAAACTGAGGTTTCTCTGAAAACTGAACTGGATTTGCTGATGGAGAAATTGGGTGGCGGTACAGCACAAGCCGGTAGTGCCAGGCAGGTAAAAGCCCCGATGCCGGGTCTGATTGTTAAACTGGTTGCCGGGGTGGGAGATACCGTCACCAAAGGTCAGATATTGCTCAATTTCGAGGCCATGAAAATGGAAAATCAGTTGAAATCGCCGGGAAATGGCCGGATAAAGGCCATTCTGGTAAAGCCAGGTGATAAAGTTGAAAAAGGGCAGATTCTGGCAGAAATGGAATAATCAGGGCCCGGGGACCAGAACCAGACCAGCAGATAAAACTCCTTCCAGAGTATCGGGCCGCATATACTGCCACACCCGGATGGTGTAGGTTCCTGTTCCTTCAAGCGAAAATTTTTCAGGAAAACGGGCGTAGAGGTAAATTTTTCCTGCTCCGAAAACGCCTTCCGGCTTTCCGCTGATTCCATCGAACAAATCAACATTCCTTTTGGCTTCACTCAGTACCCTTCCTTCCGGATTTTCAATGCGGTATTTCAGCCACAGATTCTGGAAAGGATAAAAGGAATTGTAGCAAATCTGGTAGTAGGTCTGATAGCTGGTTTTGGGTGTTTTATTTTGAATCCGGAAAACCAATTCCTGATTTGCGGGCCATTTTTCTTGTTGAAAATTATGAGAAAAAATTTTTTTATCCTTCTCTGAGCAGGAAAATAAACCAATGAAAATCAGTAAATTAATAAGTATGGAGAGCTTTCTTCCAGAAATCATGACCACTTGCTAAAAATTAAACTTTCCAAATAAAATCTTGAAAAATAAAAAATTATCAAAATTTTTGCCCCCGAAAGCAAATCCAAAACAAATATTGCTTTAATTTGTAACACTAATAATTTCAATTTTTTGTTCAAGATGAAAAAACTACTATTCACTGGAATTGCGGCCATTTTGTTATCGGGAGGTACCCGGGCTGCAAATGACGGAAAAAAAACATTTCGGGTTTTACCTGAAAAGAAAATGCTTTCCAAATCGGAATTGCAAAAGATGTACGCTGAGCGTGAAGCCAAAGCATCCAAAGGAAATGTGACGGACAAACCTGCTGTTTACTCGAACAAAAGGTCGGGAAATGGTGGCAACAGAATTCAGACCAACTCCCTGTATTTTTCGGATTTGGGGCAATCTGTAAATCCATTTACATCCGTTACAGCCGGCAGAAACTATGTTTCGGCTGATCCGGCGCTGAATACCGTGGTACTCTTCCGCAGAGGTGGTGCTACGGATATTTTGCCTGCGCCTCTTGTGGGACCGGGCAATAAGATGTTCACCGATGTAAGCACCAAAGGTGGTGCTGAAGGTTCCTTTAGAATCGGAAGGGGAGGAATTTTGTTTGACAATGAGAAGTACGACATTAGTGTAAACAATCATGCTCCAAGATATCCTCAAGGACTGATTTGTCGTAATCCTTCGGCGCCAACCGATACCAATCAAGCCATATTGTTGGGTCACACCAGGGTTCTGGATGGGTCTAATGGCGCTTGGGGTGGTTTGGGAACAGCTTACCGCAAAATACAGGCTGGTTCACCAACAATTCAAAACCTGTGGTCATCCATGGTGGATCCTGTTCCTGTGTTTCACTTCAGGCAATATGGTTTAGATCAAACCTCAACAGGTGCAGTTTTTGCCATTGAGCAGGAAGAAGACCTTTCTTCCGGAGAGGTAGTGTTTACCGACAAAATCATGATTTACAAATATGTGTACAACACTGCAACATCCAGATTTGACAGTACGGTAACTTTCCTTCAGTTTGTGAATTCTGGTCAGACTCCTGCCACTGCAGTTTCTGATGCCCAAATTGCATTTGGCCCTGATGGTCAGGTAGGTTATGTGGTCATTGGAGGGTTCAATCCTGATGTAAACAATACTTTTGCCTACACCACCTACATTTCTAAAACTATGGACGGTGGTGCTACCTGGTCCAATCTTCAGATAGTGAACCTCAACCGTACTCCTGAAGAACTCACTATGTATATGCCGGCAAAGCATGATTTCAGAAAAGGGCTTCTGGGCGATTATGTGAAGTTTAATGAGTCATCTTTTGTTTCTGTTGATACCAATGCCGGAGGTGGTGTTCATCCTGTTGATTATACTATCATGGATCTGGACCTTACCGTAGATGCCTTCAACCATGCCCATGTTTTTGCAACTGTTTGTGTT
>JBIKMV010000106.1:0-9444 GCA_044359055.1 Catalimonadaceae bacterium | reverse complement strand
ACCTTTTTAACCAATGGGACCAACAGCAATACCATTGAAAAAACCAGCCTCACAGCTGCCTATCTGGGAATAGCCAGCCCTTGGTTCACAGGCACAATTTCAAGTGTTCCCGCTCAATTTGATTTTGCTGCTACCTCCCTATCTTTTACAGGAGTTGATCCAACTCTTACTGCTGGCTCACCTTTTTTAGGTGGTGCTTCATTCACACATCCCAGACTGGGGATTGCTTCCCTGCCCAATCTTACTGTAAGCTCTGCACAGAATGTATTCGGTAACTATAACAATGTTACTGTAACAGGAGCCGGAAATGCTTCTTTCACAGGAAATGTCGCTGTAGCCGGAACCTTTACAGTAAACGGAGGAACTGTAAATTTTGGAGCAAACAATGTACAAGGTTCAGGGGCATTCACCATAGCTGCAGGAAGCACAATCAGTACTTCTGCAGCCGGTGGTTTTGCTAACACAGGAAATGGTGTAACCCGCAACAGCGGTGCAAAATCTCTGAGTGATGAGGCGAACTATACTTTCAATGGAACTGCAGCTCAAAGCACAGGCGGTTTCTGGACAGGAGGTCGTGATGTTACCATCAACAATGCAGCCGGCGTAACTTTGAGTTCGGCAGCCACTGTTGGAGGCGCACTTAATCTCCAGGCCGGTACTTTCAATGCTGGTAGCAATTTGTTGACAATCAATTCAACAGCAAGCAGACAGGGTATCATTGACAATTTCAGTTCAGGTTATACCGGTTCACTTTCTGCTACTTCTATTAAATTCAGAAGATTCTCAGGCGGAGGTGTAGCAAACCGAAATATCGCACCTCCTGTAGCTGCAGGTGCATCTACTACCATCAACTCCGTTTTTGTACCTCAGGGTGTAAGTTGTGGATCTCTGAAGGAATTTGACGAACCAACCAATTCTTGGATTCCGGTGGATCTGGCTGACTGCGGGGTTCAACTCGATAATTCTTATGGTCTCGGCGGACCAAGCCTGATGGCATATGCAATCGGCAACAAAACTTTTGAGTTCAGCGGATTGCCTCAAACCGGAACCGTAACCAGGAGCATTACCCGCGGTACAGGAACCGTTCCTCCGGCTCCATTTATTGCCAAAGGCTGGAATGCCCTGCAAAATCCATATCCTTCTGCCATAAGCTGGTCCACCTTCGATACGCCTGGCAATCTGGCTCAGTCACCTTGTATTGCTTTCGTCTGGAATTCATCAACCAGCAATTACGGAACAATCAATACAACCGGTGTAACTACGGGTGGAGCCAATAACAATGTAGCACCTGGTCAGGGACTTTTGATCAGAAGGGGTTCTGTAGGTACCGGCAATATTAATTTTGATAACTCTATGCGGGTTTCTGGAACAACACAGACTTTCATCCGTCAATCTTTCAACATTGATCAGGAGATCAGAATGACCCTGACCGGAAATGGTTCTGAAGATGAAATCATGGTTGGTTCAGGTTCAGACTTACAAAATGTAGACAAACTGTTTTCACCATCAGAAGAAGCAGTTTCACTGTTCATGCCGGTTGCCGAAGAGCCGCTTACCACTTTTGTAACCCATCTTTCTGACAATGTAATTCCGGTAAGCGTAAAGATTCCTGCCAATGGATATTTCACCTTAAAAGCCGGAAGCATCAAAGGATTACCTGCCAATGCCAAAGTAATTGTGGAAGACAAATTCATGAATACTTTCAGCGAATTGACTGAAGGTTCAGCTTACACTTTTGCAGGAAAAACTACCGATGCCAACAGGTTTGCCATCCATGTTCAAAGCTCTGCTACTTCAAATGGATCAGTAGCTTCTACTTCATTGGTTTACGCCAATGGCAAAACTCTTTCTGTAAAACTGACAGACAAATCAACTGAAACCAGCATGGTTTGGGTAAGAGATCTTTCCGGAAAAACAGTAGCTTCCTTCCAGTTCAATGGAAATGAGTTGAACAAAGAGGTAAATGTTTCAGCCGGAATTTACACAGTGACATTCCAAAACGGAACTCAGGTAAAAACCCAAAAAGTAATTTTCGGAAACAATTAATAAAACCGGCCTTCCCGCATTCGGGAAGGCCTTTTTCAAATCAAAATTAAATTCACAAAAAAATGAAAAAGCTAATTTTCTCATTGTTGATGTCCGGCCTTTGTTTCATGGCAACCCAGGTTCGTGCTGACATTTGCGTTCCAGGCGACCCTGATTATGATGCCGCTGACTGTGTGGCTCAGGGCGGTGTTATTGGAACTCCACTCGGTGTTGGCGGCGGTCCCGGCGGTGGCGGTGCAGTTCCCATTGATGGCGGCATTTCTCTTATGCTGGCTGTAGGAGGAGCTCTTGGAGCCCGCAAAGCTTTTCGGAAAAACAAAAAATCTGAAAAAACGGTGTAGTTAAATGTGTCAAGGGTTCCCCGCCGGGGGAACCCTTTTTTTTGAAAAAGACTTTAAATCAAGAAATTATGTTAAACAATTTGAAAAATCATAAAGAAAAAATTCAATTGGTCCTTGGCGCAGTGCTGCTTTACGGACTCTGGCATTTTGGATATGAGGAATATCTGGCCAAAAATTTGGGCGAAACCGGTTTGGATTGGAATTTTAACCGGGCTATTGCCTGGCAAACTGCAGCCTGGTTTGCCTTGTTTGGCTACGACATCAAGGTTACTTCATTTCAGATTTATCCGCATCTGATGTATTTGAATGGTGAGCCCATTATTTCCATTGATACCCCCTGCAATGGAATCCCGATGCTATATCTGTTTGGTTCTTTTGTATTGGTATATCCCGGACCATGGAAAAGGAAACTTGTGTTTATTCCTGCCGGGCTGATGGTTATCCACGGCCTAAACCTGTTCCGCATCATTGCCCTTTCCTACATTTCGATTTACAGTTCAGACTACTTTTACTTCAACCACAAATACTTGTTTCAGATTATCGTGTATGGTTTGATTTTGTCTCTATGGTTCTATTGGGTATTGTATGGTCAGGATTTAAAAACCAGTTGGATTCAGGGTTTTAAGGATTTTATCCGGCTCCGTTTCTTTTCCAGACTTTCTCAAATCATCTGAATTGTTCAATCATTATGAAAAAACTGATTTTAATTTCCGTTCTCATTTGGCTGAATGTTGCAGCTACGGCAGCAGGGTTCACCGATTCAGTAAATGTAGGACTTCCTACTACTGCCGGGACAATAAGTTTTACATTAAAACTTTCTCAGCCTGGACCACCACAGGTCGGGGTATATCAGGCCGTTATGCTTTTTGGTTGTCCGTCGGAAAAGCTGAACCAATTGCACAATGACCTGAAAAGTAATCTTGCCAATTCATTTTCTTCTTCAAACCGTGTGGCTATGGTTCTGGTAAAAACCCAGCTGGACACCAATTTTGCCCGTTTGTCGCAGACCCTTCTTGCAGATTCTATTCAGGCGGGTCTCAATAAACTGGCTGCAAAGGCCAACAGACCGGAATTGATAAATGCCCCGGTTTTGGCCATTGGTTTTGC
Source organism: Catalimonadaceae bacterium (assembly GCA_044359055.1). Lineage (GTDB taxonomy): Bacteria > Bacteroidota > Bacteroidia > Cytophagales > Flexibacteraceae > CAMDMI01. The sequence continues at coordinate 5,950 of JBIKMV010000106.1, read as the reverse complement.
AAAAGCGTCCCGCTTCGCTTTGTCGGTGGCATCAGCCATGCCGGGAAAAACCGCAGGCTTTGTTTCTGCAAGGGCATACAGGCTTTCTGGCATCACAGGTGGATCCATCAGTGGCATTCCGCATTTGGTGCTTACAGGTGAAGTGTCAGGACCGGATGTCCGCAATAATGCAGGGGTTTATTTCTCTTCCCAGATGAGAAATGATGTGCTGGTCCGTAGAAATTCAGGAGAACTGGTTGCACAGGCAGTGGAAATGAATGCCAGCCAAAGCACCCTTAAGGCCAAAACATGGAATTACCTGTTTTCTTTTCTTCAGAAAGTTGTGGAGAAAAGGATTCCAGCCAATAGCAACCCGGTTGCCGGTCCGGTGGCACTGTCTTCCATTTCTGCAGCCTCCGGTTATCTTGGAAAAAGTACGGCATGGGACTCGTTTTCCGGATCAAATTATTCTGTTTCAGCATTCTCCGGCCCTCTCGTTCCGGGACAGAGTTTTTGGTTCCTGGATCAGGCTCAGGCAGATGCCTGGCGGTCCTTTCATATCAGTGCCTTTGACTCTGCTTTGGTTTCCCCTTTGCCATTGGCTGCCATACCCTGGTGTACAGGACAAAGACCCTCATCCATTAATGCCAAAATCAGAATGAATCCGTCAATTGTACTAGACCCCAATAACTTTTATCGGCTTGAGGTATCCGATGTCACGGGCAACTTTGATCATCCTGTTTATCAGGCAAGGTATTTTGGCACTACCTCTTCCGCTTCAATTGCCGACAGTATCAGTGACGGCCTTTTTCCGGATAATTTCAATTTTATGACCAATGTGTCTGACCCGAACACAAAACGGTACAGGGTTCGGATTATCTCCACCAATCCATACTTCGAAAGCCCCAATACAGGCGAAATTTCACTCATCAATTTCTGCGGACCCGGAGGAGGACAACCCAGATTATACCTAAGCACTGTAAAGCCATTTAAGTCTACCTACAGTCCGGGTGATTCTGTTGCGGTAATGCTATATAAAAATCCCCTTGCCGCCTGGACCGCTGGTGATGCTGTAAGGATGGAAATTTCGGATAAGAATGGCTCCTTTGCTACCGGCCTCGGCACAGCATTGGCGAATTTTACCCCACCTTTTTCATCGGCTTCCACTCCGGATTCTCTATTAATAAGATTAAAAATCCCTGATACCCTCTCGTTTGGCAACAAATACAGGCTGAAGGCTTTTATCTCCAACATCCCCATAAATCAGGGAAGGCAAACCGCCACCAACGGGCATGATATCACATTGGCGCCCAACCAGTCAGGAAACCAGATTGTGATCAATACAAAACCGGTTTCGGATACGACTCAAACAACAGCGGTTTCAGGTGGAAACATATTATTCGACGGGGGTTCACCCATTACTTCAAAAGGCATTTGCTGGAGCACTTTCCCCTCCCCCACAACCGCTCTTAGCACCAAGACCAATGACGGAACGAGTTCAGCCGCATATTTCAGCAATTTGTCAGGGCTCAGCCCCGGCACATTGTATTACCTCAGGGCTTATGCTATCAATGCCAACCAAACACAATATGGCAATGAACTGACATTCCGAACAAAGCAGGCGAATCAGGTACCGGTGCTGATTACCACCCCGGTTTCTCAGATCGGACAGACATCAGCCACTGCAGGTGGAAATATCAGTTTTGACGGCAATTCTCCCATAAAGGGAAGAGGGGTTTGCTGGAGTACCAACCCCAATCCGGCTTTATGGAATGCAGGTACCGATTCCACAGGAGATGGATTGGGAACAGGATTGTTTACTTCAAACCTGTCAGGTTTAAGTGCCAATACTACCTACTACCTCCGTGCTTATGCCCGCAACAATTTGGGCATAGGCTATGGAAATGAAGTCAACTTTACCACAGCCTCTACACCGGTTACTGTGGCAACAGTTTTGACTCAAACAGTACAATATGTTGCAGGCAATGATTCAGCCACCGGAAGAGGCAATGTTACCTTCGATGGAGGGGCCGCTGTTTCGGCAAAAGGGGTAGTCTGGGGAACCAATCCCTTACCCGAAATTGGAACAGCGAACAACGCCGCTGCCGGTTCAGGCACCGGACAATTTAACATCAAGTTTGGCCCCTTAAGCCCTGCTACTACTTATTTTGTAAGGGCATATGCCGTAAATTCGGCAGGGGTGGCATACGGAGATGAGACCAGTTTTATCACCACCGTTTCTGTTTCTGGAAAAGGCCACAGGGGATTGATTCAGGCATTCCCAAATCCGGCAAATGAAAAGTTGTACATAAAATCTGACGAATTACCGGATGAGAAGCTTTTGAGGGTGGAAAGTGCTGATGGAAAGCACCTGAATATCAGTTGCAAAAAATCGGATTATGAAACTCTTGAATTGGATACCAGAAGCTTGCCTCCCGGCATCTACATCATCCGGTTTTACAAAGACGGAATCCCAAACTCACTGAAGTTCTTTAAATAGTTCTATTCTCTATTCTTGTTTAGCATATTTCCGGCGAATAAAAGCCCTGATTTTCGGGGCTTTTATTTTTTCCGGCCTTTTCAAAGTTAGGAGGCTGCTCAATTTCATTTCCGGATGAAATTTCCAGGTTTGGCCCCTGAATGGTAAAATGTAATTCCAGTGCTCCGCTAAGGTCTCACATCAAAAAAGATTTTTCGCTTTACTCAACAAGCTTTCTGACCATCCGGCCACCTGCCTCGCTTTGAATGTGGAGGAAGCAGATGCCCCTTTTGGATTTACAGTGCATTGTTTGATTTGGCTGAAGACTCCATTTTTCTGAACGGCCTACACAATCTGAAAGAATAATCTGAAGCTGACTGATCCCGGCGGTCAATTCATAAAGACCACTATCCAGTTTTTTGATTAGGGGTATTTCATCAGCCCTGAACCCGGATTCAGAAGTCAGGGTGCTATTGTAATAAAAGGAGCAGGTATCTCTATTTTGATAATAACGGGAAGAAAAATAATACCTGCCTCCAGGGGTACCCGTAGGAAGAAGGAAAAACCAGGTCCAGTAGGCGCAATCGAAATAACCTTCTGGAAAAACGGTTGCCTCTGCTATTGAATCAATGGAAATCCCGCTATGATTTTTTAGTTGAATGAATACGGAATCTCCGCTTCTTAAATCCCTGAAATACTGGGTAATAAAAACCGTATCTCCGATTTCAAAGGTATCTTTTGATTGATAACTCTCTGGCTGTGGGCAGGGCGGAAACAGGGGCAGTCCTGAAGTTGTTTCCATTCGGCTAACTATGGGGTCGAAATAAGGTCTTTGATTTTCCCATGATGAACTTCCCGGATTACAATTTCCAGTCCAGGGATCAAAAGCCTGATTCAGCCGGTTTACCTCAAAATGCAAATGCGGTCCGTTGGAGCGGCCGCTGCTTCCTACTTTTCCCAAATATTCTCCAGCTTCTACCGTATCACCAATGGCTTTTGTAGTAAGAGAGTTTTTTTTCAAATGTCCGTAAATACTGGAATACATGTTGTTGTGCTTCAGCACAATCACATTCCAAGCAGCGTTTGTCCAAACGCACTGCTGGTCGAAATTTCCATCAGCTTTGCTGACTATTACACCCCTCGCAGCTGCTACCACATCTACCCGACCTTCTGCCATCATCCTCCAGTAAGCCGGCCAAAGGAAAATGTCTGTGCCGGTATGGTTGTATCCCGGGATATCGTAGGTTCGGGTACCACAGAAAAAATCGCGTTTTGAGTTGATGGCGGGCAGATTATCCAAAAAGTTGGATATTCCGTAATACTTGTTGTCCTGTGGGCCGCTTGCCCATCGGACGGGCCACTGAAAAGACATCTCCTGCTTTTCCTGTTTCGGAGAGGGAAATCTTTTCATCCATCCCTGAAGGGAGTCTTTCAGGCTTTCATACTCTGCAGAATCCAAACATGGTTTGTTGTCCAAACTCCTGTGCCCGAAGCCTTTGGTTCCTTTTTGTGCAGCAACAAAAGGAATCAGGAAAGGCTGAAGAATCAAAGTAAGAAAAAACAAACACTTCAACATCAAAATTTACTTTTTGAATCCGGATAACTTCGCCTTTCCCCGCGCTTCATTTTGGGAAAACTACAGGATCGGGCTCAGCGCAATACGGATATCCACACAAATAATTTTAATTTCAAATTTACATGGTTATCAGTTGGCGATGAAATATTTTAACTAGACAAAAAAAAATTGTCGTATATTTTCTTTTTGAATTGTTGGGTTTTGTCCTCATTTTACCCTTAAAAATTAACCATGCTTTTCCTTCAAAAACGGAATCATTCATTTTTTCCATTTCCTTCCCAGTTGTTATTTGCCTTTCTTCATTTGATTTTTCTTCCCGTATTCGGGCAGGGTTCTGGCAAAATGCCGCATGTTGCTTTTGGCAAACTCGAAAGGATCGAAAATTTTTCCTCGGCATTCGTCAGCAGCCGCAACATCGATATCTGGCTTCCGCCCGGTTACAACAACCAAAAAAAATACCCTGTGGTGTACTTTCAGGACGGGCAGATGTTGTTTGATTCTTCCATCACTTTCAACCGGCAGTCCTGGTTTCTAGACCGCGTCCTTGGACCGGAAATGGAGAAAAAAAACCTGCAGGCCATGATTGTGGTGGGAATCTGGAATTCGGGCAACGAACGCTATGGTGATTATTTTCCCCAAAAACCCTTTGCTATGCTTCCCGATTCCATGAAAAATAAAATTGCCGAACTCGGAGGAAAATTCGCCCACCGAATCTTGAAAAATGGCAAACCCAATTCAGATGCTTACCTTAAATTTCTCGTTTCAGAACTTAAACCTTTGATAGATAAGAAGTATGCCACCCGGAAGGAAGCTGAATACACCGGCATTGCCGGTTCCAGCATGGGTGGGCTCATTTCCATGTATGCCCTTTGCGAATATCCTGAAGTATTTGGCAGCGCTTTTTGCCTTTCTACCCACTGGCCTGGTATTTTTACCAATGTAGGAAACTGTATTCCCCTGTATTTTCAGCAATACATGAAGGAAAAACTACCCGCTCCGGGCAAGCATTTTTTGTATTTCGACCGCGGAGACAAAACTCTGGACAGCCTCTATGCGCCCCACCAGCGCAAGGCCGACAGCATACTGATTGCCAAAGGTTACCGGCCGCAGCAGGATTTTATTTCTTTGGATTTTCCCGGCGCCGAGCATTCAGAAAAAGCTTGGAACAGAAGGGTTTTGATTCCTTTCAGATATCGGTTCGGACCGAAGAACCCACCAAAAAATCAGGACTGAATTTTGTCTTTGCCGTACTCAAGGATGGCATCGATAAAGGCATAGGGCGTCAGGTGGTCGATGGCAGCCTGATGAAATATGCAGGTGGCCGGTGTCATACCCGGAAGGGAATTGATTTCGATGATGAGGGTTTCTACTTTCCCATCTTCATACATCCTTACAAAAGCATCGATGCGGCAATAGCCTTCCACATCCAGAATCCTGGCGGTTTTTGCGAGCACATTTCTCACCTCCGCTGAAATACGGGCCTGTTCCTGAGGATTTTTGCTGAATCGGGCAGGGGTAATATTCTGACCTTCACCAGCCAGAAACTTCTCCTCCAAAGACAGCACCTCACCCGAAGCCAATGTTTCGGAAGGCTCAAAAACCTGATATACCCGGCTGCCGTCATCGCCTTTCCGGGTGAGCATGCCGCCGGTAATTTCCAGAAAATGAACGGCCTCGCCCTTGCTTATCAGGGTCTCGATGAGGAAGTTGTTTTTTCTTGGAAATTCTTCATTGGCTTTCATGTTGAGCACCTCGCAGGGGTCTGCCGGCTTTTCCTCTTTCAGCCTGAACATGAGTTCGCAGAAAGCGGCCAATTCGGTTTCATTCTTTATTTTTTTTACCGCAGAGGAGCAGCCATCGTCCACCGGCTTCGCAATAAAGGGATATGAAAACTCTTTTTCGATTTCTGCATAGAG
>JBIKMV010000105.1:0-9454 GCA_044359055.1 Catalimonadaceae bacterium | reverse complement strand
GTGCCAAATCACAATAAACACAACCTACAAGCGCTTTTGGAATGATCTCATCTTTCTTTCAGGAGAAATTCCAATGCCAAAAGTTCCTGCTTCAGGTGCATTTACCGGCTTACATCCTTGTATTTTACAAGGATGCTTTTGAAGAGGCGGCCTAAACTTCTTTTCTTTGCAGCCCGCTCATCCCGTATTTGAGTGGAATAAAAATATGAATTCAATTCAGATTACGCTGCCCGACGGTTCGGTCAGGCAGTTTCCAAAAGGCTCCACCGGTATGGATGTGGCCCTATCCATTTCTGAAGGTCTAGCCCGCAACGTGCTGGCTGCCAAAGTAAATGGCGAAACCATTGAAGCCAACCGGCCCATAGAAAACGATGCAAAGCTTCAACTTCTTACCTGGAATGATGAAGAAGGCAAAAAAACCTTTTGGCACTCCTCAGCCCATCTTCTTGCGGAAGCCATTGAAGCCATTTTTCCGGGAACCAAATTTGGTATTGGCCCGGCCATAGAAAATGGTTTTTACTACGATCTGGATTTGGGAGAACAAACCCTCAGCCAAGAAGATTTTGGGAAAATTGAACAAAAAATGCTGGATCTGGCCAGGGAAAAAAATCCCTACATCCGGACCCCTAAGTCGAAAGCTGATGCCATTGCCTATTTTCAGGACAAAGGCGATGAATACAAACTGGAGCTCCTGAACGAACTCGAAGACGGAACCATTACTTTCTACAGTCAGGGTGCGTTTACCGATTTGTGCCGCGGGCCTCACATTCCGGATACCGGCTTTGTTAAGGCTGGTAAAATCCTCAATGTGGCCGGTGCTTACTGGCGTGGGGACGAAAAAAGGAAGCAACTTACACGCATTTATGCCATTACTTTTCCCAAAGAAAAAGAACTGAAAGAATATCTGACCCTGCTGGAGGAAGCCAAAAAGCGGGACCACAGGAAGTTGGGCAAAGAATTGGAGTTGTTTACTTTTTCTGACAAAGTAGGGCAGGGCCTTCCCCTTTGGCTACCCAAGGGCGCCATGCTTCGGGACAGGCTCGAACAGTTTCTGAAAAAAGCACAGGTAAAAGCAGGATATTCTCCCGTAGTAACCCCGCATATCGGTTCGAAGCAGTTGTATGTCACCTCCGGGCACTACGAAAAATACGGTAAGGATTCCTTTCAGCCCATCCGAACTCCGGACGAAGATGAAGAGTTTTTGCTGAAGCCGATGAATTGTCCGCACCACTGCGAGATATATAAATCAAAACCAAGGAGTTACCGTGATTTGCCCCTGCGCCTGGCTGAATTTGGAACCGTTTACCGGTACGAGCAAAGCGGTGAATTACATGGGCTTACGCGGGTGAGGGGTTTCACGCAAGACGATGCCCATATTTTCTGCCGGCCGGATCAGGTGAAAGATGAATTCATTAAGGTGATTGATCTGGTTCAGTATGTATTCACCTCGCTTGGGTTTAAGGATTACACAGCCCAGATTTCGCTGCGTGACCCGGAAAATAAGTCGAAATACATCGGTTCGGATGAAGTTTGGGAAAAGGCAGAATCTGCCATTATTGAATCAGCAAGGGAGAAAGGATTGCCCACTGTGACCGAGTTGGGAGAAGCTGCATTCTATGGCCCGAAGCTTGATTTTATGGTGAAAGATGCCCTGGGCCGCAAATGGCAACTGGGTACCATTCAGGTAGATTACAATCTGCCCGAGCGATTTGAACTGGAATATATTGGAGCAGACAATCAGAAGCACAGGCCTGTGATGATTCACAGAGCGCCTTTTGGCAGTATGGAGCGGTTTATTGCTGTGCTCATTGAGAATTGTGCAGGCAATTTCCCGCTGTGGCTGGCACCTGAACAACTGATGATTCTGCCCATTTCTGAGAAATTTGCCGGATATGCGGAAGAAGTTCGGTCGTTTCTGGAGGGCCATGAAATCCGAGGTCTGGTGGATCACAGGGATGAAAAAATCGGAAGAAAAATCAGGGATGCTGAGGTGAAAAAACTCCCGTACATGCTGATTGTGGGAGAGAAGGAGGCCGAAACCGGAACGGTTTCTGTCAGACGCCATGGTTCAGGCGATCAGGGAAGTCTGGCTCAGGCTGAGTTTCTGGAACTGTTCAGAAAAGAACTGGATGCCAGCATGGGTACGTAATAACCTTAATGCCTAATCCGTGGAAACCATTTCCGCAGAAGAATTTCCATCTTTGGTTTTTATCCAGAAATTGTTGTAGCCTTCGCCAATGACAACTTCTATTTCCTGAAGCTGAATCATTTCCAGGATTGCCAGGAAATTGAAAACCACAGCAATCTTTTCAGGAAATGCATGGATCAGGTCAGAAAAAGAAAGTCGACCGGACAAAAACAACTGCGAGCGGATATAGTCTCTTTGTCCCTCAATGGTGTAGGGAAATTGAACTATGACATGTTTTGGTGCATTGATTTCCAGTTCATAACGCTGCATTACTTTTTGAAAAACTTTAAGCAGCCTGTATAAATCCAGAGATTCCCATTCGGCTTCTTCCTCCTTGCCGAACATCATGGTTTTCAACTCTGCGTCCACATTGCCGCGTTCCCACCGGGCAATCCTGTCGGCTTCTTTATCGGCCATTTGCCGGGTTACTTCCTTGAATTTTTTGTACTCCAGCAGATGCTGAACCAATTCTTCCCGTGGGTCAATTTCTTCGCCTTTCTCATTGATTTCAGCCCTTGGTATGAGCATGCGTGCTTTGATTCGAATCAGCTGCGCTGCCACCACAATAAATTCGCTCGCAACTTCGAGATTTAAATTTTCCAGCTGATTCAGGTAATGCTGAAAATCATCTGTAATCCTGGCAATGGGAATATCATAAATGTCGAGCTCGTCCCGTTCAATAAAAAAAAGCAGCAGGTCAAACGGGCCTTCGAAAAGCGGCAAATGAATTTCAAACGACATGCGGCTGCAAATATGAAAGAAATATTCCGGTTACATTTTCTTTGGATGAAATCGGGGTTTATGATGCGTATTTCGGTGAAAACAAAAATCACCTGTCCGGACGCTGCTGACTATAAGCAAAATACCCGTTTATTTGTTCTATAATTTATATTATGTTAATTAGACTATTCCCAAACATTGACCGCTGCTCCTACAACGGACGCCAAACCAAAAATGAAAATTTGAAAAACTAACTTGAATCCCTGGGATTATAACTTCCCCGGTAACCTTTTGCATAAACCGGCACTCAGGATTCCGGTCTGAGAGAAATCCGAAGTTCAGCCAGTTGTTTCCCGTCAATCGTAGCGGGCGAATCTATCATCACATCCCGGCCGGAATTGTTTTTCGGAAACGCAATAAAATCACGGATGGAATCTACACCTCCCAACATACTGCACAGCCGGTCGAAACCGAAAGCAATGCCTCCATGTGGCGGAGCTCCGAATTCAAAAGCATCCAGCAAAAAGCCAAACTGCTTTCTTGCTTCTTCTTCACTGAATCCCAACAGATTAAACATCCTCGATTGAAGTTCTTTGTTGAAAATCCGGATAGATCCTCCTCCTATTTCCACTCCATTGATTACCAGATCATAGGCATTGGCCCTGACGGCTGCAGGCTGATTGTTCAGCAGAGCAAAATCTTCAGGTTTGGGTGAAGTAAAAGGATGATGCATAGCATAATACCTTCCGTCCTCTTCATTAAATTCCAACAAAGGAAAATCCACCACCCAGAGCACTTCAAATTTACCTTTCTCTCTGAGGCCGAGACGATTGCCCATTTCCAATCGAAGTTCTCCAAGGGCTTTCCGGGTCTTTTCTGTTGAACCACAAAGCACAAGGAGCAAATCACCGGGATGGGCCCCTGCCCATTCCAGCCATTTTTTCAAAACTTCTGGACTGTAAAATTTGTCCACCGAAGACTTTATTTCTCCATGGCTGCCGTACCGAACATAAATAAGCCCCCCCGCTCCTATCTGTGGTCTTTTTACCCAATCGGTAAGGTCATCGAGTTGCTTTCTTGTATATTCGGCACAGCCTTTTGCTACCAAGCCTATCACATTTTCTACCTGATCAAAAACCGAAAAACCAGCCCCTCCGGTCAGGTCCTTCAGGTATTGAAATTCCATTCCAAACCGCAAATCGGGCTTATCGGAGCCATATTTTTCCATTGCCTCGCTGAATGGCATGCGCCTGAATGCCGGCAATTCTACCTGTAACAGCTTGCTGAAAATCTCCTTTATCAATCCCTCGAAAGTTTGCAGAATGTCTTCCTGTTCCACAAAAGACATTTCACAATCAATCTGGGTAAATTCAGGTTGCCTGTCGGCCCGGAGGTCCTCATCTCTGAAGCACTTCACAATCTGAAAATAGCGGTCAAAACCTGCCACCATCAGCAATTGCTTAAATGTCTGGGGCGATTGCGGCAAGGCATAAAATTCACCGGGATTCATTCGGCTGGGAACAACAAAATCACGGGCCCCCTCCGGTGTGGATTTGATCAGAACCGGGGTTTCTACTTCAATAAATTGCTGAGCATCGAGGTACTGCCTCACAATCTGACTCACCCTGTGGCGAAGTTCCAGATTTTGCCTTACGGGATTGCGGCGAAGGTCCAGATACCGGAATTTCATCCGTAGGTCATCTCCCCCATCGGTTTCATCTTCAATGGTAAAAGGAGGAAGAATAGCAGGATTGAGGATTTCTATTTTCTCCGGCGCAATTTCTATTTCCCCTGTTGGAATTTTATCGTTTTTGGACTGCCTTTCCAGCACAGTTCCGGAAACACAAATCACAAATTCTCTTCCAAGCGAACGGGCTGTCTGAAGAAGACTTGGTTCGTCGGTACTTTCGTTCAGAATAATCTGGGTAATACCATAGCGGTCACGCAAATCAATCCAGACCAAACCTCCCTTATCTCTGATTTTGGAAACCCATCCTGCAAGCCTTACCTGCCTGCCAAGGTCAGAGAGCCTCAATTCACCGCAGTTGTGCGATCTGTACATGATTTTGATGTTGTTGGAAACGGCCCGCAAATACCGAAAATCGCTTTTTCTTTCCAATTGGTTCCAACCATAAATTGATAAAATTAGTCTTGTTGTAAAAGTAAAATTCTTTAGGTTTGTGGCAGGATTATGAACTATAGCAGGAAATTTTTTCCCATCCTCGCAGCTGCCGTGCTGCTGGTTTTCACCTCGTTTCAGTTTCAGGTGAATTCTTTTCTGGCCGTTTATCAGGGTTCTGATATTCGTCTGGAATGGAAAGTGACCGACGAAACAGAGGTTCTCGGTTATGAGATTTCCAGAAAAAAAGACAGCGATGCAGGGTATTCCCGGCTGACCGAACTCCCGAAAAGCAATGCAGGAAATTACTTTTGGGTAGATGACAACCTTTATAAAGATGGCGAAGGCATAGAAAACATTTCATACCGCCTCACTGCCAATACCAGTACCGGCCCAAAATATTTTTATGCCGGCATTCAGCACAGCCCTACCGCCATTCAGCGCTCCTGGGGAAGCATCAAGTCGATGTTTCGCTGAAATCATTCCTTTTCCAGCCAACCAATTTTTGACTTGTGAATCCCTCAGGGAATTTGTTGCATGACAATTCCGGTAAAATTCATTGCCCAAACCCAAACTAAACCCATATTTGCGGCCCCGTTCCGGCATGCTTGTAGTTGCCGGAATATAGAAAATACGGGTATTCTGACAGGCTGATTCCGGGGCATCCGGCTACTGTACAATCTGTATTTTCTGAGGTGATTTGGTTCAAACTTCGTCCGGCAATACCTTTCCGGCAGACTTGTTTTCGCTTATGAGCACATCCGAAAATATAAAAAAAACAGCCTTACACGCTGTACATCAGGGCCTTGGTGCCAAAATGATTCCCTTTGCAGGGTACGATATGCCGGTGCGGTACAGTTCAGATCTCGATGAACACCATGCCGTTCGAAATGCTGTCGGGGTTTTTGATGTGAGCCATATGGGCGAATTCTGGATTATGGGCCCCGAAGCCCTGAATCTGATTCAATGGGTTACTTCTAACGATGCCTCAAAACTGAGCCCCGGTAAAGTGCAGTATTCCTGTCTGCCAAACGGAAAAGGCGGTATAGTGGATGATTTGCTTGTGTATTGCATCGGACCGGAGGAATACATGCTGGTAGTGAATGCTTCCAATATCGAAAATGACTGGAGCTGGATTGAAAGTCAGAACCGGTTCGGAGCCAAAATGGAAAATTTTTCCGACTATATTTCTCTTCTGGCGGTGCAGGGCCCGAAAGCCGCTCAGGTCATACAGAAGCTTACGGATGTGAATCTGGCAGAAATTCCCTATTATCATTTCAAGAAAGGAACCGTTGCCGGAATTCCCAATGTCATCATCTCCAATACCGGCTATACCGGAGCGGGAGGATTTGAATTGTATGTTCCTAATGATCAGGTGGTAAATCTATGGAATGCCCTTTTCGAGGCCGGAAAACCTGAGGGCATAAAGCCCGTCGGACTGGGTGCCCGGGATACTCTGAGGCTGGAAATGGGTTTTTGCCTTTATGGAAACGAAATCGACCACAGTACATCCCCCATCGAAGCAGGTCTGGGCTGGATAACCAAATTTACCAAGGATTTTGTAGACTGCAATCTGCTTAAAAAACAAAAGGAAGAAGGCACTGCCAGAAAATTGGTTGGCTTTGAATTGATAGACAAAGGCATTGCCCGGGGGCATTACCCTGTAAAAGATGAAAACGGCAATGAAACCGGTATGGTAACTTCAGGAACCATGTCCCCTACCCTGGGCAAAAGCATTGGACTGGCCTATGTGCCGGCTGCACAGTCGAAACCGGGCAGCACCATTTTTATCGATGTAAGGGGCCGGCTGCTAAAGGCAGAAGTTGTATCTTTGCCTTTTGTTAAAAAATAAGTATTTCAGAATCAATACTTTAACGGTTGATGCCAAAATTAGATGTTTGCCTCACTCCGGAATTGTTGCCCCTTTTCAAACTCGAGGATAAAATTGTAGTCATCATCGATGTGCTCCGGGCTACCTCTTGTATGGTTACCGGATTTGCCCATGGAATTGCCGAAATTTTACCGGTTTCCACCCTTGAAGAATCGGCTGCATACGGGCTGCTCGGATACATTACCGCAGCTGAGCGAAACGGCCTCAAAGTGGAGGGTTTTGATCTCGATAATTCGCCTTTCAGTTACATGGACCCGGTTTTGAGGGGAAAAAAAATCTGTGTAACTACCACAAACGGGACCCGTGCCATAGTTCAGTCAGCTTCAGCAAAAAAGGTCATCATCGGCTCATTTCTGAATCTGAAAGCCGTATGCGATTATCTGTATATCAGGGGATTGGATGCCATTTTGCTTTGCGCCGGCTGGAAAGGTCAGATAAACGCAGAAGACACTTTATTCGCCGGGGCAGTGGTAGAAAAGCTGAAAGACAGTTTTCGGGCAGGAAACGACAGTGCCCTGCTAGCGGCTCATCTGTATGCCATGCAGCAAAACCAACTGGGCGAGTTTTTAAAGGAGTCCTCGCATTACAAGCGGCTGAACCGGCTGAAAATTTTCAAAGACATTGACTTTTGCCTTCAGCATAGCGTGTACGATTGCCTGCCGAGGCTCGAAAATAATGTCCTTGTGGTCTAAGCCAAGTTGCAGATGCCCTTCAGATACCTGGAAAAATACCTGCCTGCAACCTTTCTTTCAAACCTGAAAAATCTGGGTATCATTCAGGTAGCCAATGCTTTACATCCCTTTCTGATTCTCCCCTACCTCACCCGGACTGTCGGAGTGGATTTGGTTGGGCTGGCTATGCTGGGGCAAACCATCATGACCTATTTCTCCGTACTCTGTGAGTATGGGTTCAATCTGTCAGGAACCCGGGATGTTGCCCTTCATCGTGACAATCCGGCCAAACTCTCGGAAATATTTTTCTCGGTTTATGCCATCAAAACCGGCATATTTTTTTGTTGCCTTCTCGGCTTCTGGGTGTACCACCTTCTTTTTCCGGTAGAAAACTTTTTTCTCTTTTTTTCGGCCTTTGGCATCATTGCCGCCCAGATTCTGAATCCATTCTGGTTTTATCAAGGGTTAGACAATCTGAAAACAGTAAAAAATCTGAGTCTGATAGGTAAAATGGTTAGTGTAGGACTCACTTTTCTTTTTATCCGGGAAAAAGAAGATTTTATTCTGATCAACTTTTTTTGGGCTTCGGGCAATGTGGTGCTTGGATTTATTTATTCAGTGGTGACCATTAAAAATCTGCATCTGAAATTTGAGGGCATTAGATGGTCGGTTCTGATGCAGTATTTTAAAGAAGGCAGGCCCGCTTTTATAACCAATTTCCTTATCAATATCGAGCTATACTCCCCTACCCTTTTTCTCAGTCAGGTAGTCAGCCCTTTTTCCTTCGGTTGTTTTTCGATTGCAGAGAAAATCATTTCTCTTTTCAGGGTTGGCCTTGCTGTATTTTTTCAGGCCACCTTTTCGGCGATAACACGCCTTCGCCTAGAGTCATTTTCTGCTATGAAGGCCTATTTCAGACAAGTATTTCGTCCATTTGCCTGGGCTACCATTCTGGCTTGCCTGATGGCAATTCCTTTGGCCGGGCCGGTGTACAGCCTTGTGGCGGGTCATGCCCATCCGGATGGCATTTTCAGCATGCGCATCATGGCATTTTCTCCGGTATGGTCATGCCTGTCCATTCCGGTTTTTCAGGTAATGCTGGCCTATGGATTCAACCGTTCATACCTCATTTCATATTTCTGTTCTGCGGCTTTTGCCCTAGGTTCAGGATGGTATTTTCCGCGGTTTTGGGGCATTGCAGGAACCGCCTGGTCGGTAATGCTAACGGATATGGTTCTGTTAACGGCCATTTTTCTGATATTCTCCATCCGGCACAAAGACTATAAACTATTCGCTTGAAAAAGGACAAAACCTATATTATCGTACTCAATTTCAATGGATTCCGGGATTCTATTCCCTGTCTGGAGTCTTTGCTGAAATTGCAGCATACTGATTTTTCGGTGGTTCTGGTGGACAATCAATCCACAGATGGCTCGGTGGAAATAATCTGTGATTATCTTGAAGGAAGCAGTCCCGGACCTGAAACGGAATATCCACAGCTTTGTCATCTTACTGAGCCGGTTGCAGCCAAGCCCCTGCCCTATTTATTGGTGGATGAATCTAGTCAATATCCAATTGAAATCCGGGAGCAAAAGCTGATAATTCTGCGGGCAAAGGAAAATATGGGTTATGGTCCCGGCAATAACATGGGCATCCGGCTTGCCCTGCAGGACCCCGATTGCCGCTACATCTGGATATTAAACAACGATACCCTATCCGAGCCCGACTGTCTCAGCGCGATGATCCGGCAATTTGATTCTGACAGGCAAGCGGGCATTAAAACCGGGGGCGTAGGCCCGAAAATCTGCTATATGCAACAGCCCGGGACCATCCAATCTACAGGAAGTATTTTTAAGCCCTGGCTT
>JBIKMV010000005.1:0-30532 GCA_044359055.1 Catalimonadaceae bacterium | reverse complement strand
ATCTGAGCACCTGTTCCCAGAATGGATCCTGACTGAACATTTCTCCAGGTTGTCTGGAAAGAAGCAGGATTCAGAATATTCCGGACGGCAGAACCATTGGAAGCACCACATTGGGTTACATCGGTGATATCGAGTGTAAATTGAGGCAACTGATTCACCGTTATTGTTTTGGTATCGGTATTGGAACAACCATTCAGCGTATAGCCCACAGAAACCAGAGAAGAGGTTATTCCGGGATCAGAGGCAATATACAAGCTGTCATTTTCAACCTGATTGCCAACCCAGATGAGGCTAACTCCTAAAGGTTGTACGGCATTAAGAACAATGGTGTCGCCAAAACAAACCGACTGATTCGGACCGGCATCAACCACAGGTATAGCATTGATTTTCACCACTTTCTTACCTGTACCTACGCAACCATTAACCGTTGCGGTGTAGTAAACTGTGTCTATCAGTCCACCAGGCAAAGAGGGATCGAATGTCTGTGGATTGCCTACTATTCTGTTGTAGAAAGAGGTAAAGACACCCGGAACACCCGGAACACCGGTAAGCAATACAGGTGATGCATTGGCACAAAGAGAATCAGGAAGCCCGGCAACCTGTACATTCAGATTATTCGGACTGTTAATCAGTGCAGGAAATACGGAAGAGCAACCTGTCACAAGATTTTTCACTGTAACAGAGTAAGCACCCGGCAAAACATTGGAGAGTGTATCTGTAGTACTCAGTGTATCGGTCTGACCAACCTTAATCCAGCGGTAAGTCAGATTCAATCCTGCGGCACCTTCTACCCATGCTTTTCCATCGTTGGTGAGACAGGCAGAAGCCGGATTTACAGCCACCGTAAAAACCGGATTGGGCTTGATTTCAATGACTTTTGTATCCGTATTGGAGCAACCATTGGAAGAATCCACGGTAATGGTAAGGGTATCATTACCAATGAAACTTGCGGAAGCATAGTTACCTGATGTCACCACCCGGGGAGATCCGGACCAGTTACCGGGTGTTGCAAGACCTGTGTTCAAATTGATATTCAGCGGTGAACAGGAAGATAAATCAGGACCAGCATCTGCCCTTGGAAGTTTTTTGATATTCACAATCCTTTGATTGGAAATTTTGGAACAACCAGACTTGGTTACCCTAACTGTGTAGGTTCCTGCAGAAGTGACCTTAATAAGAGGATTGGTAAAAACTGCACCTACGGCAGTACCGTTGCGGAAAAGCTCATAAAATTCACCTGAACCCAAACCATCGTTGACCAAAAGCTGAACGGTATCACCCTGACAAACATCAGAGGCTCCTTGTGCAATCAGGAATGCTGATGGTGATGGGGCCACTATTACCTTAATATTTTTTCTGGATACACAGCCGTTCGAGTTGGTACATACATAGGTCAGAATGTATTCGCCCGGAGTAGTGGATCCAAACAAATTGTTGGTCACCGGCGTACCGTTGAAGAAGAGTGTACAATTTGTTGAAGGAGAAAGTCCGGTAATCTGGGTATTCACTCCCTGACAAATATTAAAAATAGTATCTGTTGCAGAAATTTGAATGTTTGGAATCACATTGACAGTATCTGAGAATGCCTTACAACCATTGGCAGCCATAACCTCGGCGAAATATGAACCGGGATTAGAAACCACGAGGGTTGGGCCGCTGCCTGTCTGTGGCTGATCGGGTGAACCCACTTTGAACCAATTGAATGTAAGACCAAGACCTGTGCCACCTATTGTGATAGAAATGGGCTGTCCGGCCTGAAGACAGGTATCGGAAAGCGGCGGTGAAACCACGGGAGCGAGAGGTGCAGGTAAAACATTAACATCTATGACAGAGGAGAAAACAGAACAGTTTCCTGCATTTTTTATTCTAACTCTGTATTGTCCGCTGATGGAGGGAGTAAGGGTCCGGAAGGTCGCTCCGGGAATGGAATCAGGACCAAACCACTGAAAAGTATAGCCCGCAAGACTATCGGCGGTGAGGGTTACGAGATTATTGGAACAAGGTTGCAGAATTCCGGAAGGATTGACTCCGTTGGTTGGCAAATCAGTAAAAGAAACTGCCAGCGCAGATGAGGTACCTTCACAAAGAGAGCCCGTAGTGGCCTTAACTGTGTAGGAACCAGCATCCGTCACCTGAATGGTGCTCTGATTTTGATTGGGGATAATGGTTCCATTTATAAACCATTCGAAGAAAGTGGCTGTTTGGCCATTGGTGATGTTGGCAGTAAGTTCTACCGGAACACCCTGACAAACCGTAGCAAGGGGAAGTCTGCTGATAGAAATTACAGGATTTTCGTTAACAACCAACCGGAAAGTATCTGATGCAGTACAAGCTGCAAGCGTACGGCTGAGAACCAGCTCATTGGTACCAGATGCAGCCAAAGCCAGGTTTACAACACCTGTATTGGATACGAGACCTGATGGAGACCAAACTGCAGGAGGTGCAGGAGGAGAAAATCCGGTGATTGTGTAAGTTCCGGTTGACCGGCAAATGGTATCAGCAGCCAAAGGGCCAACATTTACAACGGGCGATTCGTTTACACGCACAACTACCGAGGTGGTTCCGGTACATCCACCGGTAGTATCATAGCTGAACACTACAATATTGGGTCCCAGATTGGCCTGTTGCGGACAAAATTGGTTTCCTACTACGCCGGTTCCGGTAAAAGTTCCGGAGGGTGAAACCGGACTTGCCACCATGGTGACACAAGGATCTGAGGAACAATAATTAGCTGCAAGTCCGGAAATAACAGGAGTGGGCGCTATTGGATCTGACAGACCGAAAGCCCCTGTTCTGCGGCAACCGGAAGACAAATCTGTAACCACAACGCTGTATGCACCTGCGCCAAGATTATTCAAAGTTGGGTCTGATAATGAATCCGCACGGTCAACTGACCATTTCACTTTGAAACCAGGTCCGGTGGTTATTCCCTGAAGGGTGGCAGAACCATCATCTATGTTACAGGCAGAAGGATCGGTAGTCAGAATGGTAAAAATTGGCGGGGCCGGATTTACCGTAATCCCAGCGGTATCGCTGCCCGAACATCCATCCTGGGTAAAGGTGTATATCACATCGAAAGTACCAGGACCGGATGAGCCGGGCACGAAAGTACCGTCAGACTGAATTCCACTCGACCCGGACCAGGATCCACCAGATGGTGTTCCGGTGAGAAGAATAGATTGGTTGTTAGAACAGACCGTAGAATCCGGACCTGCATTTACTACAGGGATCGGATTGATGGAGAGTGAAAAAGAATCTACACCTGTACAGCCAAAAGCATTGCTGACAGAATATTTAAAAATGTAGGTTCCGGGAGCTTGTCCGGTAAAATCCAGAACATTTCCACTTATAGAAAACGGCCCGCTCCAGGTTCCACCGGTCGGAAACGGATTCAGATTGATTGGATTTCCTCCCACACAAACCTTACGATTTAGCCCTGCTTCTACATTTGGCTCGGGCAAAACGATACCCCTTACGGCCACCCTGTCACCCGGACAACCCAATGGAGACAATTGCTCTACATAGAATACGGTATCCCGTGAGATAATCAGACTCAGCATGTTTCCTGTAAACACCGGCGTGGTGGCAAATGGAGATGAATACCAACGGAATACAGGATTTGAAAGGGTAGAACTTACGGAAAGATCCACCTGACCGGACTTACATACTGAATCATTCTTGGCAACCGGAGCCTCAGGCCTTGCATAAATTTTAATACAATCACTGGCATTGCTCGTGTCTGCAGGCTGAGTGGAAATGATACGGAATTTGTAACAGTTTCCACCTGTGATGCTTATCGGAATAAGTGCATTAATGGTGTCTGATTTTGTCGAAGCAAGAGTTCCCATCGAAACAGGACTTGAAAAATTCCCCAAAGAATCAGACATCTGAAGAGAAAAAACATTCCCGGTAGCAAAGGAACCAGTAATAAGGTAAGGAACACGGAAAATGGCACCGGCGCAGACTGCAGTATCGAGAGGAGGATCAATCTCAACCCGACCGCAGGCCAGTATATTAAAACAAGCTTTGTCCTTGAATTCGCATCGTCCATCCACCAATTCAACACAAATCCGCGAACCAAATCTGGCACTGTCTGATGGAGAAAGTGTAAATAAAGTATCGTTAATTCCCTGAGAAAGGGTATCGATTTTATTATCATACTCCCTGGTCCAGATAAAAGTGGGATTAGGCCCTGCTGTATCGGGTTTGGCGATAAATGAATTCAGCGTTTGTTCACAACCTGTACTGCCGGGTGCAAGAACTATTCGAACCTTCGGTTTTTTAACTACCTTAATGGGAAGCGTTTGAGATCTTCCTGCTGCAAACTGTGCACATTTACTTTGCTTGGTAACCACCACGGAAACAAAATCATCCAGATTAAGGCCGGTTAAGGTAAAAACAGAGTCAATGGCTCCAATTTCTGCTGTATCATTTTTGCTCCACAATATTGTGTAGCCGGAACCCCCGTTAATAATAGAATCAATTCTGTATTTCACCGTATCTTTAGGACAGTATACTGGCCTGATGGGCGGAACCTGGGAAATAACCACCCTTGGGGCAGGTGAATTGTCTACAGTATCTATCTCAATAGTTTTTGCATTGGAAACCACATTTCCGCATCTGAGGCGAACGCAATAAATTCCACTTCTAAGAGTCAGTGGTACATTGATGCAATTCCCTGCACTGGATAGTGGAGTTGAAAAATCGCAGGCAGCATTCGGAGTAGGAAGCCGCTTGGAAATCTCAAGTCGCATGCAGGAAGGTGTGACACAACTTGAGGGAGTTGCAACATAGGAAACACACAAAGTGGTACCCACGCAGACGATTGGCGGGGTTATCCCAAGTTCAATTTGACACCCTGCGGATTGCGCTTTTGAAATCTGAAAACAGCCCAAAAAAACAAGCAGGCCAAACAGCAATCTTTTTTTCATATTCTACTAAAAAGGTTTAGCGGTGAAATTACTTACAATCCGCTGAAATTAAAAGCATTAAAAGAAATCCTAACGAAAAATCATTTTCCCTAAGGAGAACACTTTTTCAAAATTCAAACATAGGGCTCTAATGTTAAGTCAAAAAACTCAGTTCAGGGATTTACCTTACTTAGAAAAATGAAACTTCGCCCACCAGAAACCCACTTGATTAACCGGGCAAACATAGCGAATACCATTTTGTTTTTATAAAAAAAATATCAAAAAAAATTTAAATAATTATATTTCAAGGGGATTATTGACTTTTTCGTTTTTTTCCCTTGTCCATTGTTTTGTGAGAATCCTTTTTTTATTTCTCTTTTATTACAAAGCCTGTTTGGCCTTCGGGGCATTTTCCGGCCCAAAAGCAGATTAGGAGAAGCCTCAGAATTTGGCTTTTTTTGCAAACTTAATTCTCACACCAACTTATATCTGTGAATATCGGCCTGATCAGGGAGCGCAAAAATCCTCCTGACAAACGCGTTGCCTTTACGCCCCGGCAATGCAGTGAAATATCCCTTCAATTCCCTCAAATTCATTTCATCATCGAACCGAGTACAGTCCGTTGTATTCCCGATGAAAGGTATCAGGGAATGGGGTTCCATGTGGGGGAAGAGATGG
This sequence comes from Catalimonadaceae bacterium, assembly GCA_044359055.1. GTDB lineage: Bacteria > Bacteroidota > Bacteroidia > Cytophagales > Flexibacteraceae > CAMDMI01. The sequence goes on along the minus strand of JBIKMV010000005.1, from coordinate 24,944 downwards.
ACAGCTGCAATATTTTGTTCGGCATCAAAGAGGTGCCGCCAGCAGACCTGATTCCCGGGAAAATTTATTTTTTCTTTTCACATACCATAAAAAAGCAAGTCCACAATCAGAATCTTCTGCAGGAGGTACTGAAGAAGAGAATCACCCTCATCGACTACGAATGTCTGGTAGATGCAAAAGGGGTAAGGACAGTAGCTTTTGGCCGGTTTGCCGGGATTGTAGGAGCTTACAATGCATTAAGAATGTGGATGTACCGCTTTCACCAGATTCCTCTGAAACCGGCTCATCAGTGCGGGCACATGGAAGAGATGATGGCCTATGCAAGGCAGCACCTTTCGGTGCTGGAACCCATAAAAATTCTGATTACCGGTACAGGAAGAGTCGGAAAAGGAGCTGAGGAAGTACTGCATGGTCTGGGCATAAAAAAGGTTGAACCCGGGAGTTTTCTGTCGGATAAATTTGAGCAGCCGGTATTTACGGTTCTGAGCTCAAGACATTATTATCATCATACTGAGCAATCTGATTGGGATGAAAATCATTTCAGGCATCACCCGGAAGAATATAAAAGCCGGTTTTCTGACTTTGCCAGGTCTGCCAACCTATTTATCTCCTGTCATTACTGGAATCCTGCAGCCCCTACCCTATTTACCGGAAAAGATATCCAAAGTTCAGATTTCAGCATTCGGGTGATATCGGATGTAACCTGCGATCTGAACGGATCGGTACCCACCACACTCCGCACCAGCAGCATATCTCTGCCTTTTTACGATGTTGATCCTCTTTCTATGAGCGAGGCGTCTGCATTTTCTTCAGACCGCCATATCAGTGTTTGCGCCATAGACAATCTGCCCTGCGAATTGCCCTTTGATGCTTCAGAGGCTTTTGGTGAAATGCTCAGTAAAAATGTAATTCCTGAACTGGTTTCTGGAAAATGGGACAGTCTGGAAAAAGCGACCATTGCCAGGGACGGCCACCTGATGCCGGCGTTTCAATATCTGGAAGACTATGCTTGCCCGGAAGAAAAAGTGACTGAAAATTAAAAATCAGGGTCAGTAGGTCAGCTATCCATGCGGGATAACTTTTCTGTGCGGAAGGCGAGAAGGATGCTCAGCTCATACAGCATATAAATGGGTACTGCCACTATCATCTGACTGAACATATCCGGACTGGGTGTGAGTATAGCAGCTACAATCACAATAATCAGTAAAGCATGGCGGCGGTAGATTTTTAGAAATGACGAACTGACCAGTCCTGCCTTGGCAAGCACCAAAATAACCATTGGCAACTGAAACATGAGCCCGCAGGTGAGTACCATAAATATCAGCGTTTCAATAAAACTCATCAGGTCTATTTCATTTTGAATGCTTTCATCAATCCGGTAGTTGGCCAGAAAATTGATGGATAGAGGAGAAAGAATCCAGTAGCCGAATGAAATTCCGGCAAAAAAAAGCAGGCTGACAAAAAAAACGGCCCCACGGGTAGCTCTTCGCTCTCTGGGATACAGGCCAGGACTTACAAATCGCCAGATTTCCCAGAAAACATAGGGAAAGCCCAAAACAAGACCGGCAATAAATGAAACCCCGATGTGGGTACTGAACTGTCCGGTAAGGGTGCGGCTTTGTATGATAAATGGAAGTTGATTGACGCACAAAAAAGGCTGCTCCAGCAAAACAGAAAGTTTACACAGGAAGCGGTAGGTCCAGAAGTCAGTGCGGCCGGGGGCGAGAATGATGTCATGAAAGAGAAACTTTTTGGAAAAAAAAGCCACAATCATCAAACTGCCTACTACCATGAGCGAACGGATAATGTGCCAGCGCAATTCTTCCAGATGATCCAGAAAGGACATTTCGCCTTCTCCTTCTTCTCCCTTTTCCCCGCTTTTGGATAAAAATTTGAGCATAAATCAGACCGCAAAATTGAGCCCATTTATCGGGAAATGAAACAGTAAACCACGAATGGCCGGTACTTTACCCGCTTCAGGGATTTAAAAATTGCATATTTTGAAAAGCATAAAGTAATTGCAGGCCCTGAACAGGGACTTATTTTTACCGAACTCTGAAATAAAAATGGCCATTACCCTGCACCCCGGAAGCCGCATTGAACACCCCGGATATGGAGAAGGCATTATTGCCTCCTGGTCTTCCGCCCTTTACCGCATTGCCTTTTTTGGAAAAGGTATCATCGAAATCCCCACTTCTGAGCTTTCAAAATGCAAAATTCTGGAATCATTTCAGCCGGACGAAGACAAAGTAGATGTTTATGATTTGCGCTATACCCTGAAAAAATTGCTGGAAGAATATTCGGATATCAGCGAACCGGTTTTGCTGGGCGAAAGGTGGAAGAAAGGAAGCCTGGTTCTGCAACCTGCCGACCCAAATTTGAAGCCCAAAGAAATTCCGGTGGAAACATTTTTCCACAAACTGGTGATGGTAAGAGACCGTCTTCGGGTTCTGGAGCAAAAAATCAATGCCCATAAACTGCTGGAAGACAGTGAAAAAGTGGAAATGCAGCAATATATCACCCGGATTTATGGTTCACTGACCAGTTTCAATGTGCTTTTCCGGTACAGCAACGATCAATTTACAGGCGAAAAGTCTGACAATTAATATCTGAGCCATGCAATACTCTGTCATCATTCCGGTTTTCAACGAAGAGACCAATGTAGAAAAGCTCTACAGCCGCCTTACTGCGATAATGCAAAGCATCATCCCGGAAACTGAATTAATTTTTGTGAATGATGGCAGCCGTGACCAAACTCTCAGGCTGGTAAAGCAACTTGCTTCTGCCGACACTCGTGTAAAGTATATCAACCTGAGCCGGAATTTCGGACATCAGATTGCCGTTTCTGCCGGCCTTGATGTATGCAAAGGGAATCGAATCATCATCATTGATGCAGATCTTCAGGACCCGCCGGAATTGATTCCGGAAATGGTAAAAAAGATGGAAGAAGGCTACGAGGTTGTGTATGCCCGCCGAAGAAAAAGAAAGGGAGAAAGCAGAGCCAAAATATGGACAGCCCGAATATTCTATCGTCTGCTTTCCCGGATTGCATCCATAGAAATACCGCTGGATACCGGTGATTTCCGGATAATGGATAGAAAAGTGGTGGATGTGCTCAGATCGATGACGGAGCAAAACAAATTTCTGCGGGGTCAGATTTCGTGGATTGGTTACAGACAAACTTTTGTGGAATATGACCGTGATGAGCGTCAGGGCGGAAAAACGGGGTATACCTATGGCAAAATGTTTCGCTTTGCATTGGATGGCATCACCTCTTTTTCCGATGCACCCCTCAGGCTTGCCAGCTGGATGGGTTTTTTGGTTTCGGGCATTGCCTTTGTAGCCCTGGTATATGCTTTGATTGGAAAATATGTCTTGCACAACTCTGAACCAGGCTGGGCATCCATCATCGTTTCGGTATTGTTTCTCGGTGGCATACAGCTGATTACGCTCGGCATTATGGGTGAATACATGAGCCGCATCAGCGCCAATGTGAAAAGAAGGCCGCTGTATGTTGTCGACGAAACCAACCTGTAAAATTTTCAATCCTTTGCAAAGAAAGAAGGCTCAGAAAAGGAATTTCTTGTTCTTTTTCTGAGCCTTTCCAGAGCATTTGCCTTCATCCTCCTATTTCTGAAAGAGGACAAAAAGTCAAAAGGAATTAGTGACCGCCGGCAATTTTTTTGTCGAGGTGGATTCCCTGTTTCTCCAGAATAACACCAACCCGCAAGGCATAAAAAGCGAGGTACGCAAAGCATCCAACTCCCACGATGTAACTCTGATGAATATTGGTTATGTCTGCTACTTCGCCCTGCAGCCAGCTGACAATGCCGCCTCCCATAATCATCATAATCAGAAAGTTGCTGCCCTGACTGGTTTTTTTACCCAAACCGCTTACAGCAAGAGTAAAAATACAAGGCCAGAGAGTTGAACAAAACAGACCTACACTGGTGAAAGCATATACACTGGTCATTCCTGTAGTGGACATTCCTGTAAACAGAGCCGCCACTCCCAGAAGTGAAAAAATCAGCAGCATTCGGGCAGGGTTGCCTTTGCTGGAAAGATCAGCTGCAATCAAAATCAGAATCACCAAAGCATATACATAAAATGGGCTGAGATCGTGGCCGGCAATTGAATTCACCATAAGAAAAACTGCGAAGGCCAGATAAGGAGCAATCAGTTTTACTACCTTTTCCGTTGCCTGAGAAAAACCAAAGGCCTCTACGGCTCCGGTCCAGCGGCCGATCATAAGGCTGGCCCAGTAAAGAGAAATATAAGGTGCTACGCCGCTGATTGAAAAGCCAAGATCTTTTTCCATGTAGGCAGGCAAATTACTGGCCGTAGAAACCTCAACACCTACATAAACGAAAATCCCAATCATACCCATCCAAAGCTGAGGATACTGCAAAGCAGATTGCTTTTTAAAGGTTGGATTTTCTTCATCAATACTTTCTTCCATGGCCGGCCTGTCGGGAATGGAAGACATTTTCAGGATGGCGGCAACAATCAGGAATGCCAGGCCAAGAACCAGATAGGGTGTTTTGATACTTTCAATATCAATGTTGGCATCATGGGAAGCAGCGGAACCAAAGATGGCAAAACTCACAATGAGGGGCCCGATGGTGGTGCCCAGATTGTTGATGCCGCCTGCCAAAGTGAGACGCTGCGAACCGGTTTGAGCCGAACCCAGGGCAATGGCAAGAGGATTGGCCACCGTCTGCTGAAGAGAAAATCCGAGACCTACGATGAAAAGTCCGGAGAGCATGAGTGGGAAAGACCCGGTATTGGCTGCGGGATAAAAAAGGAGGGTGCCCAAAGCGGAAATGGCCAGACCCACGGAAAGGGCATTTTTATATCCGATTTTGTTGGTAATGTCTTCTCCAATCATGCGGGAAACAGCCAGATACAGGAGCGAACCCACGGTGTAAGCCACATAAAAGGCAACCGATACCAGCTGGCTTTCGCCCTGACTGAGGTCGAATGCCTTTTTGAAAACAGGAATCAGAATGTCGTTGCTGGCTGCAACAAAGCCCCAGAAGAAAAAGACAGAAATGAGAACCGAAAATGCGCCCCAGTTGGTGGAGGATTTGCTTTGTTTCATGTTTGAAATGTTTGGAGAATTGGTTTGCAAAAAAAAATCGGGCAAATATTATTCAGATTTTCCAAAAAGCCCACATAAATTAAAGCCCAGGAAAGCGGAACATGAACGGCTTGTGCATTTCCTGTTACCCAAAAAGTTAAGGACCTACCCGATTGGATATCTGTTAGATTTGTGGTCAGAGCCTGAAAAAGGCATCTCAGTTTGGACTTAGGAAAATTTTAAGAGAGTGGCCTCTGGAATTGCGAAGGAACAGAATTGCCGGGGCAGAAAGATTCCGTGCCGCTTCCGGCCAGACTCCTTTTTTTCTTCCCAGAAAATCGAAAATTTCAATGGGTGTACTGTTCCAGAAATCCGGACTGCTTTCAGGAATCCGGACTGCTGCCTCCATTTCAGTTACAAAAACAGGGGCCAACACCGGGCGTGTCCTTTTCATAAAAAAAGCCTGTGTACCCGATATTCCGCAGAAAAAGAAAACCGAATCTGCCCGAACTGCAAAATCATACACCGGACTGGGCGTTGGGAATGGCCAGAATGCTTCTCCCAAACTTTCACCCTGCCGGTTCATCCGCATCAGAAAAGGACTGATGGGGCCCTGACCACCCGTAGCGGCATTGGAATATCCACCAATCCAGAAACCATTTTTTTCGGCTCTTCTTATCAAAAATGCCGCATCCTGACCCTCTGAACCCAGTATCTGCTGCCAGAGCAACTGACCACCGGAAGAAATCATGAACAGGGCATTGTCGAATTCGGGGCCGGCAGCTGTAGAAGTTTCGCCAACCAGCCAGATTCTTCCCAGGCTATCTTCTGCAAGCTTCTGGGAACCGTCATTCCATGGAGAGGTCAGCACAAGGTCCCAGACCAGTTGTCCGTTGCTGTCCAGTTTGGCTACATAAGGATTATAGGTATCCTGCTGAACATCTCCGCATATGATATAAGTCCCGTCTGAGGCCTGTAAAACATTCTTTATGTGGTCGTTGGGCGAAAATCCTTCATCAAAAATCCAGTCTTCCAGCCCGGACTGAGGCTGAATCCGGGCGACAAAAAAATTGTTGCCTTCCGGGTCAGGGAATCCTTTGAATCCGCATACCACTACCTTGCCCCCGGCATCCACTAGGGCATCATCGAGAATGGCATTGTCTGCATTCACTATTTTCTGAACTGAAAAAATTTGCTGGGAATCGAGTATGGCAACATAATTTTCGGTGATTCCTGAAGGGGCCTTGCGGCTGAAAACACCGGCAAGCCTTCCATCGGGGAGCAAACCCATGCCTGCAAGTGTCTGATATCCTGATAGGCCAAACTGAAACCTTTTCTGAATCTGACCTGAACCATCCAAAAGATAAATCCATGCTTTCAGCTCATCACCGGAGACCGGAAGGCGGTTACCTCCAATCCAGAATTTTCCGGTGGACAGGGGAATGAACCGTGTGGCAGACTGCAGTTCGGCTGAATCGGCATAAAACCGTGTAAAATCCTGTGCTTCAGATGAAAAAATCTGACTTATCCAGACCAGAAACGCAAACAAGACCTTACTTTTCATTCACTGATTAAATTTCCCTGATGCCTGAAAAACAGGTTTTCAGGACTGGGAAAGGAATATTCCAAAAAGTAAAAATAAGCCAATCCCTCCGAAAACAACCGAAGCAGAGCAGAAATAAATCTCAGGCCTAAAAAAATCAAACTGTCTCAATGAGGAAGTAGTTTTTCTTCCCTTTCTGAACCAGAAGGTATTTGCCTCGCAGTAGTTTTACACCGGCAATTTCCGGGCTGCTGATTTTTTGTTTGTTCACCTGTACGCCACCGCCGGCAATCATTTTTCTTGCCTCTGATTTGGATGGAAATATCTGATTCCCGGTTGCAGCGCTCAATACATGGGTCCAGTCGGAATTCAACTCAGCATTCGCCATGGACGAGCGGGGAACTCCGGCAATTACCATATGAAACTGTTCTTCTGAAATGCTTTCAAGCTCCTTTAACTCTCCTTTTCCAAACAATACACCCGTTGTGAGCAGGGCAGTTTCGAGACCAGACTGACCATGAACGAGGCGGGTTACCTCTTCGGCCATCTTCTTTTGCAAAATGCGTTGCTCAGGTTGCAGGGCATGATCTTTTTCCAGAGATTCTATTTCCTGTTTTTGAAGAAAAGTGAAACGGCGGATCAGACCGGGGGCATCGGCATCACTTTGATTGAGCCAGAACTGAAAAAACTGATAGGGAGAGGTGAGATTCGGATCGAGCCAGATGTTGCCTCCCTCGGTTTTTCCAAATTTGGAGCCATCGGATTTGGTGACCAGCGGGGTGGTAACAGCAAATACTTCCCCTCCGGTCATACGCCTGACAAGTTCGGTTCCGGCTGTCATATTGCCCCATTGATCAGAGCCACCCATTTGCAGAAGGACACCTTTGTTTTGATACAGCCAGCAGAAATCATAGCCCTGAATGAGCTGATAGCTGAACTCGGTAAAGGAAATCCCCGTTTCCATCCGCTTTTGAACTGACTCTTTGGCAAGCATATAATTGATTGTCAAATGTTTGCCAATATTCCTGAGGAAATCTATGGCCGACATGGAACCAAACCAGTCGAGGTTGTTGACCACTTGAGCCTGCTGAGGACCGGGGGAAAAATCCAGAAATTTCTCCAGTTGCTTCCGGATTGCATCCGTATTTGCGCTGATGGTACCGGCATCCAGCAGATTTCTTTCTGCAGATTTGCCGCTTGGGTCTCCTATCATCCCGGTAGCACCTCCCACCAGGGCAATCGGACTATGTCCGGCCCGCTGCAGGTGAACCAACAGAAGTACAGTAGCCAGGCTTCCGATATGCAGAGAGTTGGCCGTGGGGTCGAATCCTATGTAACCAGTGATGGGTTTTTCAGAAATCCACTCCTCCAGCCCGGGGGTAATTTCCTGAAGCATTCCCCTCCATCTGAATTCTTCTATAAAGTTTTTTGGCATGGCGGCAGAAACAAAAAAACCATCATGCCGAATAAACATGATGGTTCAGAAGTGGAGAATAACGGAGTCGAACCGATGACCTCTACAATGCCATTGTAGCGCTCTAGCCAGCTGAGCTAATTCCCCAGAAAAGGACTGCAAAGGTAAGGGCAATCGGAAATAAAGCAAGACGGAATTTTAATTTTTTACCTAAAACCCGGGATAATCAGGGGTAGTTCTTTGAATTTACGCTATCGGAAAAAGAAACCCTTAATTGACTTTTCAAAAAAAATGTGGCTGTTATTCAAGGCTTTCGGCAATGTTTTTTCCGTGATTGCTACAAATGGTCCTTGAAATAGGCCGTCATTTTCTTCATCAGGTGGATGCGGTCTTTTCCACCGATACCATGACCATGACCCGGATAAATAAAGTACTCCACCGGAACACCTGCTTCAATGGCCTTTTTCAAAAAATTCTGGGTATGCTGCCAGACCACCACATCATCAGAGGTACCGTGAATCAGCATAAATTTTCCCTTCAGATTGCCGGCATGATTGGCCACATTGGAGAGCTCGTAGCCTTGTGGATTTTCTGCCGGCGTGTCCATATACCGCTCGCCGTACATAATTTCGTACATACTCCAGTCGATAACGGGTGCCCCTGCAATGCCGGCTTTGAATGTTCCCGGGGCACGGCACATGAGGGTGGAAGTCATAAAACCACCATAGCTCCAGCCATGGATGCCCAGGCGGGTTCCATCTACATAAGATAATGATTTCAAATAATTTACGCCTGCAAGCTGATCTTCCATTTCAGGAGTTCCCAATTGCCGGTGATGGGCCTGTTCGAAGCTCCGCCCGCGGCCGTCGCTTCCGCGGTTGTCGATTGTAAAAACAATGAATCCTTCTTCTGCCCAGGCCAGCATATACATACTTGCACCAGCCAACCAGGAATTGGTCACCATCTGCGCATGCGGACCGCCATACAAGTAAACAATTACCGGATATTTTTTCTTCGGGTCGAAATTTGAGGGTTTGATCAGGCGGGCATGCAGCATTTCGCCTCCCGGTCCTTTGATAGAAAGGGTATCAATGCTTCCCGCCTGATAGTCATTCAGCGGGCTCTTTCCTGCCCATGATTTGAGATTGATTACTTTCCCATCGGCCAGATCAATCAGATCAAGGGTTTTGGGTGTGGAAAAATTGGTCCAAACATCCAGAATTTGCTTTTTTCCGTCACACCAAATGGGGTTGTGGGTTCCGCGTACGGCAGACAGGATTTTTTCTTTTCCGGAACCCAGGGGTGCCGATTTAACCATTCTGTCCAGTCCGAGGGCACCGGTTTGGACATAAACAATCCTTTCACCTCGGGCATCCGTCCCGAGAACGCGTGAAACCTCATCGTCTCCCTGACTGAGTTGCTTTTTCAGCTTCCCCGAAAAATCAAATAGATACAAGTGGTTGAAACCATTCCGCTCCGATTGCCAGACAAAGTCTAGGGCGGCATTCACGAAAAGGGGTCCTTCCTGAGGATCCAGATATTTATCTGACTTTTCTTCCAGCAGGGTTTTAACAAAATTTCCTGTTGAAGCATCATAAACATTAAGCTTCAGATGGTTGGTAGCCCTGTTGAGGATAGTTACGGTAATGAATTTTTCATCCGGCGTCCAGCTTATGCCACTGAGATACTGATCTTCGGGACCGGTAATGTTCAGAAACAGGTTTTGCTTGGTTCTGAGGTCGTAAACCCCAATTTTCACTTCATGGCTAACCTGCCCGGCCATGGGGTATTTTACATTTTTAACCCGGGCTGGTTTTTGACTGATATCCACAATGGGATAATCGGTAACCATCCGCTGGTCCATTCGGTAATAGGCTAGCCTGTTGCCCTCCGGCGACCAAAAAGTTCCTTTGGTGATGCCATATTCGTTGCGGTGCACCGATTGACCGCAGACAATATTCGAATCTTTTTCTTCTGTGAGGGTAAAAGCAGCCAGTCGGTTTTTGACAAAAAGATTGTTTCCGATGGTATAGGCTACTGCCAGATTTTTGGGTTCAATGTCCTGATTTTCTGCGTCTTTTGGAAGAAAGCAGAGGGTGTCTTTCCTTTTGGTCCTGAAATCAAAGATCGAAAGCTGATCCCCCCAAAGGGCATAAACGCGTCCGTCTTCTTTCCAGTTCAGTGCGGGGAAATTTCTTTTACCCGCCATCCAGGCCGAGGCAAAAAACAGGGTATCGGTTTTGGTTTTGGAGATTTTCAGAAAAACATCGCCGGAGGGAGTTGAAACCACCTCGCCATAAGCCTGATCGGCAAAGCCATGAACCTGCCTAATGGGCATTGAAAAAGCCGGATTGGTCAAAGACTCTTCAAGACTGAGTTTCTTTTTCTGAGAAAAGGCTGTGAAAGCAGGCAGGGTAGCTCCCGCAAGCAGGAGCAGAATGTATTTTTTCAAGGTTAATCCGGTTGTTGAAGAGGCAAAAATGCAAAAGCATTGCTTCTGTTTCCGCCTTTTTACATTTATTTTCAAAATCAGGAGAAAAGGGCATCCAGACCGGAGTCCATTTCTTTGAAAACGGCGCTGGCCTTTTGCTGAAATTCAGGACTTTGAATCCAGTTTTCGAGCTCTTCCGGGCCTGAAATATCCAATTCAGAAATTTTATATGTCTGTTCCAGCGGGCCATTTTCCAGTTTCACCAGAAATTTTCCATTCCAGGAAAAAATGGTGCATTTCCATCCGGATTGTAAAGCCAACTCTTTTATTATCCTCATTTGGTAGTGTTTTATTTTTCCATACGGAAGCCATCCTGAAGGCGGGCACCTCTGAAGCGAAGACCTTTTTCCCATTTGGGGGCACAAGGCAATGGAGCATCCCAGCACTGGTCTGATACCACTTCTGTACCATACTCATCATTTCGGGCAAAATAAAGGTAGCGGCCTTCTCCGGTTTTTCTTTGGTAGAAATGACCATTTTGAATATTTCCCTGCTGAAGCAAATAATGTTCCGGCATGGCTCGGTTTCGAAATAGGAAAATACAAAGAATAGAAGATACCAAACCGGCATGAAAGCCATAACGAACCAAGCTGAATCCGGTTTTTTCTTTTATTCTGATAAAAACTACAGCAAAAAAGCAGGCAAATAGAAACCCGAAAATCCCCATAGCAAACCGGATATCAGGAGCATTGAAAAACCAGAAAACCAATAGAAAACTGCACATCCAGGTGAAAGGAATTTTTGGCCAATGGACTGAAAATGATTGTCTTATTTTTTTGTGGGTAGACCAGATGAGGGTAATCCAACCGGCTAACACCGGGAAAAGCACAAGCATATCCCAAATGGTTCGGTCCTCTAGCCACATAGGAAACCAAGTGTCGAACGATAGTTTTCCGATATCAGTATATTGATTTCCTTTCAGGATTTCTTCTGAACTTAGAATATGTCTTGCAAAACCCTTAATGAGCAGCACATATTCCTGTACTACCCGGGCAGGAACCTGCCAGTCAGGGCAGAGCGGACCTTTGAAAACAGGAAAAAGGAGGTAACCTGAAAGCACCCACGACCTGTAAACCAAAGGACCGAATGAAAGACAGCCCAACAGAAACATGACAATAAAGAACCTGAAGCGCATTTGTTTTTCAATCGCAAGGAAGCAAATAAGCGGTGCCAGAATAAAGGGAATCCCTGACAACTTGACCCCCGTTAGGAAAAAAGCAGAAATCAAAACATAAATCCAGTCCGGAGAAGAAGACTTCTCCAAAGGCGAAGATCTGTAATTGAGAATGTTTTTAAGCAGGGAAAGGCAATAAATTCCAAAAATTCCACATGCAAGATCAGGTGAACCTGTTCCAAAAAAATGGCTGGCAAACACCAGAACAAACATCAGAATAAAGAAGGATAGAAATCCATCAAAACCTTGATTTTTTAATATGATCTCAAACTGCCCGATAAAAAACCATATGAAAAGAAATTCTCCCAAGTCATCAAAGCCACCGAAAATACCCTGATAGAACGGGGCCATCAAAATATGCCACAGCGAAATGGTTCCAAGCCTGAAATGCAGATTGGCAAGCCCCGGAACTACTGCATGACTTCCAACCCACTTCAAAGTCTGAATGTAGTAGAGACCATTGTCATAGAAGTCATTGGGAACTACTGCTTTAAATGCCAGAAAAAGAAAAACCAAAAAGGAAACTATCCATGTTTTTCGGTTTGTTGCGGTAAGTTGCAGCATTAAAACATTGCGGTACATTACCAGAGCAGTGAAACCAGTAAAGCAAATCCCAAGGGCAAAAATATTATCAGCCGGAAGAAAGCAGTACCACAATCCTGCAAGGAGGCCGGAAAATGCAAGACCAGCCATGACAACATCTGCCAGTTTATGTTCTGCTTTTCCAGCAGCCGCATGAAGAAAGATAATACCCCATCCCCAAAATACAATCGAGAGCAGCAGGAAACAGAGCAAAAGGAGAAGCATTGGAAAATGCTATTGACTATTAGATCCGACCACTACAGCTGATAGACCTGCTTTATTGAAAATCATACGGTCGAAGAACTTAAAAATCGGAACCAGTTTATTGTACAAGCCCATTTGCGACTCTGGTATGGTTTTATTTTTCTGCAGTTTTCCGGATACAAACCATCCAAAAATCCCAATAAAATTAAAATACTGGGTGTGAACTATCCTGTAATGATTTTCAAGAAAAACTTTTTTCAGGCTTTGGATTGTGTAGCGGCGGTAATGCTCAAGAGATTCATCAAAGCCATTGAAAAGGAACTGGTACGCCGGAACTAAAATTACCACATTTCCCCCGGGAGCCAGCAGCTTTTTTGCATTGCCCAATGCCAATTTATCGTCGAAAATATGTTCTACAACATTGAGGGCAAAAATGGTATCAAATTTTCCAAAGAGATGACCAAAGCGAACATCAAAATCCGCATCGGCAAGATCCAGAATCATAATATCGTCAAGCTGGGGATGATCTCCGAATTTTGAGGCCAGTTTGTCGCAGTAGTACTCCCGGATATCAGACAAGGTAATATGATAACCGTCTTTAAGAAATTGCCCTGAAATATTGCCAATACCGCTTCCGATTTCCAGAATTCGGCCTTTACAATAGGGCAGAATGGTTTGGTACATCCACTCATTAAAAAGGTCAGCCTTGGCAATGGCATCGAGCGTTTCTTCCCCCTCTTCGTCGATGTGTTTAAAGTTGAATGGTCGATGGCTCATATTTCCGCCCTATTAAGAAAACAGGTTGTATTTCAGAATGCAGTAAATGGCTCTGAACCCATCTTTCCATCCAATTTTTTTCCCTTCCTCGTAGGTTCTTCCATAGTAGGAAATGCCTACCTCATAAATTCGTATTTTAGGAACTCTGGCAATCTTTGCTGTCACCTCCGGTTCAAATCCAAATCTCTTTTCCTGAAGTTTGATATCCTGAATGATACTGGTTCTGAACATTTTATAACAGGTTTCCATATCTGTCATATTCAGATTTGAAAACATATTGGAAAGAAAGGTCAGGAAATTGTTGCCGAGTGTGTGCCAGAAAAAAAGAAGTCTGTGGGGACGGCCGCCCATAAACCTGGAGCCATACACCACATCGGCATCTCCCCTTACTGCAGGTGCCAGCATTATGTTGTATTCCTCGGGATCGTACTCCAGATCGGCATCCTGAATGATGAGGTATTCGCCGGTTGCTTTGGAAATCCCGGTGTGGAGGGCAGCACCTTTTCCCTGATTCACCTCATGTTTAAAATACTGAATATTCAGGTCAGGATTTTCATCCCGGTATTTCAGTATCGATTCTTCGGTGTTGTCACGGGAGCAATCATTTACAATGATGATTTCTTTTTCAATGCCGTGGATGAGGGTTACCGCTTTTACCCTGTTCAATATATGATGAATGGTAGGGCCCTCGTTGTAGGCAGGAATGACGATGGAAAGCTTCTTAATGGAATCCATGGAAAAATAGGGCTCAAAGAAAGGAATAAACATCCGGTTTTCGGAGAAAGGCGGTTCAAAAACTGTTTCAACAGGTTGAAACCATCTGTTTGCCTTGCTTTTTTAGAAATAAATCAAAATGGCGTATTGGTAAATCAGGGATCTGAATTCAACCCATTCTGCGACTTTGATAAAACATAAATTCTGGCTTTGGGAATCTATTTCCTAACTAAATCCCATAAAAAAACCCCATCAGAGGGATGGTTTTTTTTCCTTTTGGTAATAGATCTTTAGTTCAGGGCATCCCAGCCGCTGGGTACCAATGGCTTTTTGAAGGATGACAAAAGGAAGTCTTTATCAATTTTTTCTTTTTCTACATCAGGATGCGTTCCGCAGGGCTGTCCGTCTTCCATCAATCTGGCATGATTGAAAAGATTTTGACCCTCATCACCCGTAATTTCTTCATAGCAAGTGAGGAATTCACTGGAATAAAAAGAGAACACAGCCAGCAACTTATCCTTAAGCTCCTGGTTGATTTTTCCATCCGCCAAAAGGTCAATGGCCTCCTTTTGATTGGTTCCCAGGGTGGTTACCATATCATCGAGCCATGATTCCAGTTTTTCGGATGTCTGGTTGTAGGCAGATTCGAGGTTTTTCAGGTCCGACTCTTTCACCTTTTTCAGGCCTTTTGCATAGGTGGCCTTTTCTTCCAGGTCATTTTTTAGTTTTTTGTATTTCTTTACCCACGAATTGGCCATGATGGTTTTGATAGACTCGGAGTTTTGGCCGAAGGCAGTAAGACCAAAAACGAGGGGAAGAAGTAAAACAAAAACAGGTAACAACTTTTTCATAAAGAATTCCTTTGTTTGCCGATTCAGGCAAAATTTACAACAAGTGTAAACAGAAATTTGAAAAGTACCAAAAAATCGACCAAAAATCATTAAAATTATTGAAAAAATACAAATCAATTCTTTGCCTAATCCAAGTATCATTCAACCAAAAAAGAAAAACAAGGTGCTGATTTTTGTCAGGCGGCTTTACATTGTCTGGTCGGGTGCCTGGTGGCTTGCCGGGTTTTTTGTCCTATTTCCTTTTTTCTTTCTCTGCATAAGAATAAAAAAAATTGAAAGCTGGATGGCTTTTTTCAATCAGGTCTGGTGCTACATCTTTTTTCCTATGGCCTTTCTCCGCGTTCGTACCGAAGGCAAAAAAAATATACCCCAAGGCAGGCCCATGATATTTGTAAGCAACCATGGCTCCTTTCTGGATATTCCGCTACTTACCTACATCTTACCGGGTTTCCCGGCTTTCATGGGAAAAGCCTCACTCGGTCGGATTCCTGTCTTTGGATTTATGTTCAGGAAACTTCATGTGATTGTAGATCGCAAGTCCAAAGAGGGCAGAATGAAAGCCCTGAAAGCAAGCCGGAAAAAATTGGCAGAAGGGCGAAGTCTGGTCATTTTTCCGGAAGGAAGCATTCACACTGCCATTCAGCCGGGCCTGAATGAGTTTAAAGATGGTGCTTTCCGCCTGGCCATTCAGGAAAAGGTGCCTATTGTGCCTGTTACCATTTGCTACAACTGGTACATCCTTCCCGATGATGGGAAATGGTTGCCAAATTTTTATTATTGCAAATCGGTTATCCATCCTCCGGTATACCCTGGTGAAAATGAGGAAGAATCTGAATTGTTAAAGGAGAAGGTATTCCGGATTATTGAGCAAACCCTTGAAAAAGAAAATGAAAAGCTCCTGAAAAAACTAAACCAGCCGAAATGAATCAGGGCATGAAAAAAAACCAAAAACACAAATCGGCACCTGATAATTTGAACCCTTCAATCATGGTTAATTCCACAAGTCCCCACCATTCAAGGAGAATATTTACTGTTTAATCCTCTCGCTCAGCAATGCAAGAAAACTATGATTTCATCTATCAGAGAAGCCTTTAACCAATCCTTTTCACCCGAAAAATATGAGGCATTCAGGGAATACCTGAACAGCAGGTTCGATTATGAAATTGAGTTCCGGGTTGCCGAAAGCCCGGTTTTTATCCCGCTGGCCCTGAGGAAAAAAATCTTTCACGCCTGCAACGACATTATCCGGGTCATATCAGACCCCGGATTTAAGGCCAAAACAGAACGTGCCATCCCGGAAGGGAAGTTTGTTCCGGGAGAGGATGGACATACTCAATTTCTGGCGATAGACTTTGCAATATGCACCGATGACAAGGGAGAACTTTGTCCGCAACTGATTGAAATGCAGGGCTTCCCTTCGCTTTTCGCCTTTCAGGACCTGATCTCCCAAACCTACCCCATGTTTTTTGATATCCCTCCCCATCTGGAGTACCTTTTCAGTGGCTTGAGTTCCCGCTCCTACATGGACATTCTGGGAAAGGTAATCACAAACGGGCATCCTCCCGAAAATGTAATTCTCATGGACATTGAACCCCTTAAACAAAAAACCAGAATAGATTTTTACTGCGTTCAGGAGCGCTTCGGGGTTAAACCTGTCTGTATCTCGGAGGTAAAAAAGAAAGGGAAAAAACTGTATTATGAATCGGATGGCAGGGAGATTGAAATCAGGAGAATATACAACCGCGTAATTTTCGATGAACTTGAAACCCGCACTGACCTCAAACTATCCTTTTCCATGACCGACGATGTGGAGGTGGAGTGGGCCGGGCATCCCAACTGGTTTTTCAGGATTTCAAAATATTCCATGCCCCTGCTTTCGGGTGCCTATTTCCCGGAAGCTAGGTATTTATCTGATTTCAAGGGCCATTACCCCCCGGACCTTGAAAATTATGTTCTGAAACCCCTGTTTTCCTTTGCGGGAACCGGTGTGATTTACGATGTAAAACCAGAAGATTTGAAGGATATTGCAGGCCCTGAAAATTATATACTTCAGAAGAAGATTTACTATGCCCCGGCGCTGAAAACACCTGAGGGAGAAAGTGTAAAAACTGAAATCCGGATGCTGTATCTCTGGCCCTATGGCGAGGAAAAGCCCATTCCCTGTACCAGTCTGGTACGACTGAGCAAAGGGGTGATGATGGGGGTAAAATTCAATAAAAACAAAACATGGGTTGGCGGAAGTACAGCCTATTTCGAACCCGAAAACCAATCAAAATGACAAATCAGACACCGGCAGATGCCCTGGAAATCCTGAAAACCAGACCGGAAAAAAAGTGGATTTTTCCTGAGGAAATTCCGGAAGAAGACCTTAGAGAACTTTTGAGCATCAAAGGTTTACAACCTGTGATGGCCAGATTGCTGTGGCAGCGGGGAATCAGAACCGAGGCCGATTTGCGGTCTTTCTTTAATCCTGATATTGCCGCTATCCACGATCCCTTTCTGATGAAGGATATGGATAAAGCTGTTGCCCGGCTGGAAAGTGCCATGGCAAACGGAGAAAAAATCATGATTTTCGGAGATTATGATGTGGATGGAACAACATCCACCGCTCTGGTTTACCGATTTTTACACCCAATTTATCCCAACCTGATGTGCTACATTCCCGACAGATATCAGGAAGGTTATGGCATTTCATTTGCCGGGATTGACAAGGCACGGGAAAGCGGCGTAAGTCTGATAATCGCACTGGATTGCGGGATAAAGGCCCTGGACAAAGTTCGATATGCTTCTGAGCATCAAATAGACTTTATCATCTGCGACCATCACCTGCCCGGTGATGCCCTGCCCGAAGCCGCAGCAGTTCTCGATCCGAAAAGGTGGGATTGCAGCTACCCTTTCAAAGAACTGTCAGGTTGCGGGGTTGGATTCAAACTGATGCATGCTTTGTGCATTTCACAGGGTCTGGATACCGAAAGATTGTTTCAGCAACTGGAACTTCTGGCCATCAGTATAGGTTCAGATATTGTTCCCATTACCGGAGAAAATCGGATTTATATGAACCTTGGCCTGCAGCAAATCAACTCAGGGCCGTCTCCCGGAGTGGAAGCCCTTATCCGTGTGGCGGGTTTTAAACCAGTGGATGGTGAAAAGTACAATCTGAAGGTGGACCGCCTGGTTTTCGGTATCGGACCCAGGATAAATGCCGCCGGAAGAATCGGGCATGGCCTCGGTGCCGTGCAAGTCCTGATAGCTGAAACGGTGGAGGAAGCCCTGCAATTTGCCGGTAAGGTAGACGATCAGAATGTGGAAAGAAAGGAACTGGATAAAACCATCACCCGTGAGGCTATCGAACTCATTTGTGCCACACAAGAAAGCCTGGATGGCTTTTCTACTGTTCTGTATCAGCCCCACTGGCACAAAGGCGTTATTGGTATTGTGGCTTCCCGATGTATAGAACATTTCTACCGGCCTACCATCATCCTGACAGAATCAAACGGCAAACTGACGGGATCCGGGAGGTCGGTAGCAGGATTTGACCTTTATAAAGCCATAGATGCCTGCAGCGAGCACCTCATTCAGTTTGGCGGACATTACCATGCTGCGGGCCTCACCCTGCACGAAGAAAATCTGGAAGCCTTCCGCACAGCATTTGAAAAGGAGGCCAGAAAACAACTGAAAGCTGAAGATTTACAGCCCGGGATTGATATTGAGGCTATTTTACCCCCGGCTCAAATTTCTGCCCAGCTGATGAAACAGCTCCAAAGAATGGAGCCCTTCGGACCGGGCAATATGAACCCCATGTTTGCAACCCTGGGGGTGAAAGATTCAGGTTACAGCCGTCTGCTGGAAAACAAAAGCGGCGGCCCGGCCCACATCAAATTCAGCCTTATCCATCCGGATCTTGTATATGATGGAAAACCATACGCCCTAGATGGTATTGGCTTCGGACTCGGACAATACTGGGATTTGATTTGCAGCGGCAATCCCTTTGACATTGCCTACCATCTGGAGGAAAATCATTTCAGAGACAGGAAAACCATTCAGCTCACGGTTAAGGAAATCAGACCAGCAGCCATGAATTCTGAGTGACTGATTTTTTTCCATCATGCAATCACCTCACAGGCCTGAACAAAATGCTGTAAATGAGCATCCGTTTAACCGTGCTTATCTGAAACTGAAAGTCCGGGATACATTAAACCCGTAGCTGATCTGACCTTTGTCCCACTTGTTGGTAGTGCCTGCAATAAAATCTTTCTCTATCAGACCGATGCTGTTGGTAAAATGGAGTTGAAAAACATGGCCTCCGGTCTCAATATCAAAACCCATGCTGAGGTTGTTTTGCAAGGGCTGATCGGAAGCTTTTTCAGGATTGAATAGATAGAAATATTCCAGATTAAAACTGGTTCTCTTCGTGAGTTTTATCCTTCCGCCAATCCCAAGAGCAAACAAATCGTGATTGAGACTTTTGTTCAAAACCTGATTCCGGTGGATGAAGGTTGGACTGATCTGAAGCGACAAAGACTCAGAAAATTTCCTTGCGATCAGAATCTGGCTTACATAGGTAGTCCGGTCGGTAAGGGAAGTCCGGTTTTCGGCTTTGGTGACATCGGTAGCAATGGTTCCCAGGAGAGAAACCGTCAGCGGAATTGATCCGGTGTTGGTTTGCTCAAGAAGTTTATACTTCAGGAAACCGTCTACAGCCTTGGCGCCGAAATTGTTGCGGCCTATCCCTACCATAAGCCGGTCGGTGATGCCATATTCCAGCCCGAGGCGTATCCGGGCATAATCGAGGCCCCAGAATTGCTCAGCACCGGAGTTGAGCAAACCAAAGCGGTGATTGATTCTGAAATCCAGATGGCGTGATGCCACCTGCTCAATGCTGTGGCCATTCAGAATCCGGGTGGTTTTAAATGTGGCATTTACCGGCTCCGGCTTTTTCGGACCGTTATCGAGCATACTCAGGAGATCATCCTGAGCCAAAAGGGTAAAAGATGAAAAGGCTAGAGGCAGAAATAATAAGAGTGCTTTTTTCATTGTTGTGGCGTGGGGTGATTTATTGTTTTGCTCCCTGTTTTATCCAGTTCAAAATGGTGCAGATATCGGAATCAGGCAATTTCGGTCCACCCTGTGGCATGGGATGCAGTCCGGTAAACCGGATGGCCGATTCAAATTTCGAACGGTCGGAGGAAATGTAGTTTTTGTAAGTGGTGTAATCGCTAAGGTCCGGACTCCCCCCGTCATGACAGGATTTGCATTTGGCATCGAAAACAGGCTGCACATTTGCAAAGACATAAGCCGTAGTAGTATCGCAGGCCGGTGGTTCAGGAGCTATTTTTTCTTCTTCCTGATAATGGTAGGAACAGGAAGAAATGCCCGCCAGAAAAAGGGCAAGACAAATCTTTTGAAATGGGTTCATAGAATTTAAGTGGTAAAAGGCAAAAATAGGATTTGAAACATTTGACCGGGGAAATATTTTTGCTCAGCATTGCAGGTATGAAAATCTTTTGTGTTGGCAGAAATTATGCTGCTCATATTCAGGAACTTAAAAATGAAAAGCCGGAGGCACCCGTAATTTTTCTGAAGCCGGAAACAGCTTTGGTAAAAAACAACGAGCCGGTTTACCATCCTGAATTTACACAGGATATGCACCATGAGGTGGAAGTGGTGGTACGCATTTGCAAAGAAGGAAAATACATACAGCCGAATCTGGCACACCAATATTACGATGCCATAGGCCTCGGCATTGATTTTACCGCCCGAGACATTCAGGCAAAACTGAAATCCAACGGATTGCCCTGGGAAATTGCCAAGGCATTTAACCAATCGGCTCCGGTTTCTGCTTTTTTTCCAAAGGAGAATTTTGGTGATTTTCAGCATCTTGATTTCAGACTGGATGTAAACGGGGAAATCCGGCAAAAGGGCAATACTTCCCAGATGATTTTCAACCTTATTGAAATTCTGTGTTACCTATCCCGGTTTTTTACCGTAAAGCCGGGTGACCTGATTTTTACAGGTACTCCTGAGGGTGTAGCCCGTGTACAAGCGGGAGATAGGCTCGAGGGCTATCTTCAGGAAAAGAAAATGCTTGATTTTTACATCAGATAGATGCTCAAAAAGTTGCTCTGGCACTTTCTTTCAGGATTTTTAGCTTTTGTTTTTGTTTTTCACAAAACGGATGCAAAAACATTACCCTCCAAAAATTATCCCCTTTCGAAAAAAGGTCGTTTCCTCTTTCCTATCAATCCAGGAAAACCGGCTTCGCTTACCGGCAATATGGGCGAAATCAGGTCAAACCATTTTCATGGGGGATTGGATATTCGCACAGGGTGGGCGTCAGGATTACCGGTTTTTGCGGCCAAAGAAGGATATGTTTCGCGGGTTCTCATGGCCGGCGAGGGATATGGAAACACACTTTTTATCACCCATCCGGATGGATTTGTGACGGTGTATGCCCATTTGGAATCTCTTTCGCAGCCCCTGCACGATTATGTAAAACGACAGCAGTACGAACTCAAAAGTTTTGAAATAGACCTCAACTTCAGAAAAGATGTGTTCCGGGTGAAGCAGGGCGATACCGTAGCCATCTCTGGAAATACCGGCAGCAGCCGCGGACCGCACCTTCACTTCGAAATCCGCGATACTGCCGGCATTACCTACAATCCCCTCGCATTCGGATTTGAAGAGGTAAAAGACAATCTGCCGCCCGTAGCAGACAGACTGGCCCTCTATCCGCTGGACATTCATGGCCGGATCAATGGCAAGTACGAACGCACTGAAATTCAGATCAGAGAAGCGGGGAAAGAATTTATTGCCACTTCCATACCTGAAATTTCCGGCACCATCGGCCTTGAAATCAAAGCAAGGGACCGGATCAACAATGGTACTTCCAACGGCGGTATTTACTGCATCGAAATGTTTCTGGACGACAAACTGATCTACTTTCACAACCTCAATCAGTTTCCTTACCAAAAAACAAACCATGTCAATCAGCTGATCAATTACCGGCATTTCAGGCTAAGCGGCGAAAAATTCCAAAAGCTTTACAGCCCCGACGGATATTTTCAATCGGCATTTATGCCCCGCGATCAAAAAGGCAAAATTTCGATTCCTCCAGGAAAAATAAGTCTGGCGGAAATTCACCTTTGGGATGTGTATGGCAATAAAAGGGTTTGCAAAATCAGGCTCAAAGGCGCTGAAAACAAAACCCCTGCCATGCAGGCCGCAAAACCTGCCGAGAGGTTGAAGTATGATGTAATGGACAACACTCTTGTCATCACCACCAATGGGCAGGGCCGGGAATCTTCTGAGCTTTTGCTGTTCAGGGAAGGCAAACCCCATCCCCTGCTGCCGGCAGTGGTATCGGGCAACGAATACACTTACCTGCACGATTTGAGAAAAATGCTTCCCGACTCCGCCGTACTGACCGATAAGGCAAAAATTGCTTTCAGCTTTGTAGCGGGTGTAAGCCCTGCAGAAGGCGGCAGTTTTTCACTTCCCGGAGTTGGCATTACCATTCCGCCCGGCATCCTTTTCGATACCCTGTATCTGGAAGCCAAAAAAGAAGAAAAAGACCTGGTTCGCATCAATTCATCCCTTATTCCACTTACCGGTATGGCCACCATTTCCCAAACTTGCGCAGCCTGCCCGAGAGCCGATTCAGCTCGATACCGTGCCTATGCCGAGGCAATGAGCGGCACCTTCAACAAATCGCTTTACACGGAAAGGCGAAACGGCAATCTGTTTTTCAATTCCAAATACCTGGGGCGGTTCAAAACCCTGAAAGATTCCACTCCACCGGTCATCAAAATGGGCATATGCAATGAATCCTGGGCCAAATTCAATGTGTATGATAACCTCTCCGGCCTGCACAAAATGGATGCTTACCTGAACGGGGAATGGATATTGATGGTATGGGACAAAAAACAAAACCTTCTGTATGCCGACCCCTGGCACTGGCAAAAACCAATGCGGGGCGAATTCAAGCTGGTGGTAAGCGACCAAGCCGGGAATGTTTCCACCTTTACCCGGCAGTTGTAGCATTTCCGGAAAAGGAACTGCAGAAAATATTTTTAAAAATTTATACATAAAGCTTTCTGAATGAATATTTTATGGCTTATGGTAGATTTTTTTTTCAGGTATAAGGCATAAAAAATCAGGCAGGATTTTCTGCATTGAGATTTGGTATGGATTTTTGCCGAAATTTCATAAAGAATGGAAACAGCAAATGCCAATTTTCAAGCCTCCGGGCTTGCCTCTGCAGGGAGGACTCCTGTTCCGATTACCGTAGCCAATGGCGATGGAATCGGCCCTGAAATCATGGCCGCCACCCTGAAAATCATTCAGGCAGCCGGAGCGGCTCTGGAAATTGAAACCATTGAAATCGGAGAAAAGGTTTACCTGGCCGGTAATCCTGCCGGAATCGAACCCTCAGCCTGGGATTCTCTCCGGAGAACCAAGGTTTTCCTCAAGGCTCCTATCACCACACCACAGGGAGGAGGATTCAAAAGTTTGAATGTTACCACGCGGAAAGTACTTGGCTTGTATGCCAATGTGCGTCCCTGCATTTCCTATCATCCTTATGTAAAAACCAAGCATCCGATTATGGATGTGGTCATCGTAAGGGAAAATGAAGAAGACCTCTATGCCGGAATCGAGCACCAGCAGACACCGGAAGTGGTTCAATGCCTGAAGCTTATTTCAAGACCCGGCACCGAAAAAATCGTGCGCTATGCCTTTGAATATGCCAAAGCCTACGGACGGAAAAAAGTAACCTGCTTTACCAAAGACAACATCATGAAAATGACCGATGGTCTGTTTCATAAGATGTTTGATGAAATCGGGGAAGAATATCCGGACATTGAAAAAGAGCATTGGATTGTAGACATCGGAGCTGCAAAGCTTGCCGACACACCGGAAGCTTTTGATGTGATAGTGATGCCAAATCTTTATGGCGACATCCTTTCTGATGTGGCGGCACAGATTACCGGCTCGGTGGGACTTGCCGGATCGGCCAACATCGGGGATGGTTTTGCAATGTTTGAGGCCATCCACGGTTCGGCTCCGAGAAGGGCAGGTCAAAATATGGCCAACCCCAGCGGATTGCTTTTGGGTGCTGTGCAGATGCTGGTCCACATCGGGCAGGCAGATATTGCAGCCCGTGTGCAAAATGCTTGGTTGAAAACTTTGGAAGATGGGGTTCATACCTATGATATATTCAAGGAAGGTACGAGCAAGGAAAAAGTCGGCACAAATGAATTTGCAGATGCTGTTATTACAAGATTGGGAATGGAGCCTGCTACCCTGCCTGCCGTAAATTACAGCGGTGCCAAAGCCGATAATTTCCAGATTAAACTGAAACCCAGACCCGAAGTAAAAAGGGAATTGGTTGGTATTGATGTATTTGTATATTCTGACAACCGTGATGCCAATGTTATGGGGGCAAAACTAAAGGACATCAAGGCCGGGAATATGGAATTGAATATGATTACCAATCGCGGAGTTAAAGTCTATCCCAATGGATTTCCTGAAACTTTCTGTGCTGACCATTGGAGGTGTCGCTTTAAATCAGAAGTTTATAAACCCAGCCAATACGCTGAAGCGATGAGCATCATGAAAGCCGTTTTAGATGCAGGTTATGAAATCATCAAAACTGAAAATCTGTACACCTTCGATGGCGAGCCGGCATTTTCGGCCGGGCAGGGTCAGTAGGTTACAGTTATTAGAAATAAAAAAGGCCTCCCGAAAGAGGCCTTTTTTATTTTCCATTATCTACGATTATTCCTTCACAAATCTGGCAGCAGCCTGATTTCCGGCTGCATCTTTTACTCTGAGCCAGTAAAGACCCGAAGGAACCTGATTCAGTTCAAGGGTGTGAATTCCCCGGTTATTCAGCGTATTTCCGGAGGCAAGTGTGCGGCCATCCACGGCAAGAATTTCCCATGAAACCAAGGCACGCCCCCCTCCGAATTCCAGAGAAAGAAAATTTCCCGCCGGATTAGGGAAAATCCTGAGCCCTGAAGTGGTACTGAAGGCAGGCTGACTGGAAACCGGAAGAACAACGGAACGGATGTTGTCTATATACAAAGAGTTCCCGCCCCGGTTGGTGTTTACAAAC
>JBIKMV010000104.1:0-9475 GCA_044359055.1 Catalimonadaceae bacterium | reverse complement strand
AATGACCTCCGGAGATTTTTCCAACTCGGTCATCACAGCTTTCATGCGTTCTTCGAACTGCCCTCGGTACTTGGTACCAGCCACAAGAGATGCCAGATCAAGGGTAACCACCCGCTTGTTAAACAATACACGGGAGACTTTTTTCTGTATGATTCTCAGGGCGAGACCTTCGGCGATGGCGGTTTTTCCCACACCAGGTTCGCCAATCAGAATCGGATTGTTTTTCTTTCTGCGGGAGAGAATCTGAGCTACCCGCTCGATTTCTTTTTCTCTCCCAACAATGGGATCGAGTTTGCCATCTTCAGCCATTTTGGTGAGGTCGCGGCCAAAGTTGTCGAGTACCGGTGTTCTGGATTTTTCGGCACTTCCTTTGGAGCCTTCTTTACCCGAAGATCCGAATGAGGCCGGTCCCCGCTCTTCGTCTCCGTCATCGGTATCTGAAGATGCCTTTGGGGTATCGGAAAAGCCATTGCTGGAAGCCGAGTGGTATTCCAGGGTTTCTTTTGCCAGATCATAGGTCACACCCATTCGGTTGAGGACATGGGTTCCGATATTGTCTTCGTCGCGGAGAATGGAAAGCAGAAGATGTTCGGTTCCGATAATTTCTGACTTCAAAATCCGCGCCTGCAGGTATGTAATTTTCAGGATTTTTTCACCCTGTTTTGTAAGAGGAATTTGGGTGAAATCCTTGACATTTCCGGTTGCCGAGCTTTTTGAAGATCTTTCAATGGCTACCTTGAGTTCATCCATCGACAAGCCGATTTTTTTTAGAATGGTGATGGCTACTCCGTTGCCTTCTCTGATCATGCCCAAAATCAGATGTTCCGGACCGAAATATTCGTGTCCAAGCCGGAAAGCTTCCTCTCTGGCCATGGTGATCACATCTTTTACCCGGTTTGAAAACTTAGCGTCTGCCTTCATCGTTTTTTAAGAATTGAGTGTAAAGAAAAGATATTTTTTTAAATCGTCTGCGGGTATTTTGATTCCTCTGGTTTCAGGTAATAAAATTATGAAAAATCATTCAGTTTCGCACGATTCCAAATTTGGGTCCCATACAAAACAAAGCGTCCCACATACTCAAATTGCCCTCAAATACCTGTCCAAAAACCTGGGTATATGGCCAGTCCTGATTTTCAGAACTTTCGGGTTTCTCAAAAAAGAAATGAGAAGGTTTGCCGGCTGAAGCGCCAAAGGACTCAGGTGCCAGAATGGCTGAAACCGGCTTTGTGGGAAAGTACTGATTTAACAACCATTGGAACAAAGGCATGGTGAATTCTGTCAAAAGGTCAGGTTTTTGGTAAAACAAAATTTCAAGTTCCTTTTCATAAAAATCGAAATAGGGCGACTTTTTGTAGCAGCTTACCAGACTTCTCCAGATTTGATTCTGCCATTTCTGAATGTGGTCTATCCGTATATCAGCAAGTGAAGCGCCTGGTGGATGTTTTTTTACTGGAATGCTAAATCGCAGCGGTCCGTTGGAACCCAGAATTTTTATTTGCGAAAATGGCCTTCCTCTTTCAAAAATGAAAGCTCCCGACAACCGGATTTGCTCCGAACCGGCCCACGCTCTGAATTGCCAAAGTGAAGGTCCGAGCAGGGGAGGAAGGGTAAATTCAGAATTGACTTGCATCTTTTTCTTGTACAGGAATCCAGATTTCTTCCGTCCAAACGGGCTGTTCCGGTTTGGTTTCCGGGTCAGGGATCTCAAAATGCGGCCTGTTGTCGAGTCTGTAGGAGGAGAGGGGAAGCCATTGCCTGAAAATAAAATCAGCTGTTTGGGGGAAATCTTCCGGCCGGCCTCTGTGCAGGAAAATCGCATAAAGGCCCGCTCCGATTTCCAGTTTTTCATTTTCTTCCAATATGCGATCATCCGGCAATACCGGTGTGGCAGCCCATCTTTCAAATTTTGTATGGGGAGTAAAACTGCCTTCGGACATCTCTTTTCCAAACATGGCAACAGAGTAAAAAATCCGGCCCTTCAGCATACCAGCGGCCGAAAGCCTGGTTTTCAGATTTTTCCACAAAAGGGGAACGCCCTGCATTTCACTGAATGAAATGCTAATTCTGTTTCCCTGCAGTACCAGTTTGCCCGGATTGTCCATTCTCAGGAATTTGCTTTCCACCATGGTCTGATTATACAAAGGGGCGATTTAATACAATTTCCATTATAAGCCTTCAGGTCTGCCATAGACTGAGGTTTTTTTTCTGAAGGCCGGTTTGTTTTTTGCTTTATGAACCAAGGCTGAACGGAACTGCAATAAGAAATTTTACCCTGCTGCCGTATTTTTGCTCAAAATTTTTTTAGCGCTCTGAATCCTTTGCCTATACAATTGCCTGTGAATGCGGAGTATTGGGGGATTTTTCAAGCCATGAATCAATGGATTCGCCTTGCTTGCTACCCGGAAGCCATAAGAACATAAAAATTTAAAATCATGAATACCATCGCTTCTTTTTTCGAAACTCCCAAAAGTGACCCTGTAACAAGCGGACTTATCCTGACCTCTGAAGGTATTGAGGTTGCAGATATCCCTCGGTTACATCACCGGAAGATACTTTTTTCCCGTATCGGGGAGGTAAATAAACTGCCCGGGACAGAAAAGTGGAAGATTTCTGTAAAGGACCAAACCTTCGGTTTTCTTATTGATGATTCGGCATGGATAAAAGCCTTATTTGCTTTAAGTCCGGAATTGAAAACACCTCAAAACAGGCCAGGCGCTTCTCTTCCGGTGTTCAGGATTTTTTTGCTTATTGTATTATGCGGAGCTGTAATTGTAAGCGGTCTTTATCTGGCCACACCCAGGATTTCAGATATCGCGGCACAATCTGTTCCCTGGAAATGGGAGCAGGAACTTGGAGAAAATCTCATGAATGAATTGCTGAAAAATGAGCAGACCGACAAAGAAAAGACCGCGCTTGTAAGGGAGCTTTACAGGCAAACCCTACCGCTTGAAGAAGAAGAGAAAGGATTGCCTCCCATTGAAATTACGGTACTGCGAAAAGATGAGTTCAATGCTTTTGCAATTCCAGGGCGGCGGATTGTGATATATACGGGTGCCCTTGCATCCATGAAGACCCGCGAAGAACTTTTGGCCATTCTGGGTCACGAAGCAGGGCATGTGGTCGGGAGGCATTCCATACGGACCCTTTTTCGAAGTCTATCCACCTTTGCCCTGGTTTCTTTTTTTGCCGGAGATATTTCCGGAGTGATGGCACTATTGCTTCAAAATGCCCATAGCCTTCAGCAAATGAGTTATTCCCGTGATTTTGAGCGAGAAGCCGATAAGAAAAGCCATGAATATCTTTGCCGAAACGCTGCCAATCCGGAAGGTTTGGTAAGGCTGATGCAGGCCCTTCGCAAAAAATACGGGCAAATGGAAAACAAGGAATTTTCATTCATTAATTCTCATCCGCTAACAGGAGAAAGAATTGCAAATGCCAGGCAGGAAATTGCCCGGAGTCACTGTCACTCCATCACCGAAAATCCCATTCTGGATTCTCTTTTTTTTGGGCTAAAGAAATTGGAAGGCAAGTAAAAAACAATTCAAGTTGTTGGTAATTAGCAGTCAGTTTTAAGTGAAGTCAAAAGTCGAAACTCAAAACTCAATAGTTTTTCAAGTAGTCAGTTAATAGTATTCAGGATTAAGTTATAAGAGCAGCCAACCTGAAACCTGAAGACAAGTTAAAAGTCGAAACTCAAAAATCAAATGTTTTCAAGCTGTAACGGTTTGATTTTCAATCCAAAAAAACTTTGAAATTTGAAATCCCCGAAAAACAAACCATAAACCCATCAAATATCGACCATCTGTAAAAAAGATATTCCTGTGCCTGCAAATGAAGTTTGAGCAGAAAGTGAATTCACTGTCTTTTCTCTGGTTTTTGTTCTGGTAAAAAAATCTCAGAATTTTGATTTGCAGTTAAACTAACGATTGTTAGTTTTGTGCTTTCAAAATCAGGTTTTCATGTCTGCCGGAAAGTTTTATCCACTGAAAGTCAGCGAAATAAGCAAGACTACACCAGATTGTGCTCTCGTAGAATTTGAAGTTCCAGAGTCTCTGCATCAGGAGTTTTCTTTTTCACAAGGTCAGCATCTTACCCTGAAAACCTCCATCGGCGGGCAGGAAGTCAGAAGGTCGTATTCCCTCTGTTCATCTCCTCTTGACAGGCAATGGAAAATAGCCGTGAAAAAAATTGAAGGAGGGCTGTTCTCCGGTTTTGTAAATGATGCCCTTCAGGCCGGCGATACCCTTGAAGTAATGCAGCCCAATGGCAGTTTTTTTGTGGCGGCCCATCCGGATATGGCCCTGCATTATGTGGCCTTTGCCGCAGGCAGTGGCATTACTCCGGTTTTTTCTATGCTCAAGACGCATCTGGAATTGGAGCCAAAAGCCCGTTTCAGCCTTTTTTATATCAATCAGACAGTGGCTTCCATCATCCTGAAGGAGGAAATTGAAGCACTGAAAAACAAATATTTAGACCGGTTTGATGCCTATTTTTTCCTGACACAGGAAGAACAGGAGACTTCCGTTTTCAATGGCAGAATCGACCGGGAAAAACTCGAAGAAATCTGCCGCTATTTTCTGGAGGTGAATAAGGCAGACCATTTTTTTCTCTGCGGACCTGAACCCATGATTTTTATGATCCGGGATTTCCTTAAAGAGAAAGGTGTGGATGAACAAAAAATTCACTTTGAGCTTTTTCATTCGTTTGCCGGCCAGGCCAAAATTGAAGCGCGGAAGCAACAAAAAATGACGGGCGGTTTGGTGGAAATTTTGCTCAAAGAGGGAGGAAAAACCATCCGGTTTCAAATGGCCAAAGGAGGCGAAAGCCTTTTGGATGCGGCCCTGAAACGAAACTCTGCCCTTCCTTTTGCCTGCAAAGGCGGCGTTTGCTGCACTTGCAAAGCACGCCTGATGGAGGGCAAAGTCCAGATGGATGTGAACTACGCTCTGGAAAAAGAGCAGCTGGATGCTGGCTACATTCTCACCTGTCAGGCCTTTCCGCTAACAGATAAAGTCCTTGTAGATTTTGATCAGTAAACGCATTCCCAACGATTGATTTTAGAACATTTACTTTCATAAAAATGGAGTTATACAACGAAAAACTGGAATCCGAATTTCAAAAAAAGATTGACAGCGGCCAGAATATTGAGGCCAAAGACTGGATGCCTGAGAAATACCGGAAGACCCATATCCGGCAGATCTCGCAACATGCCCACTCGGAAATCGTCGGGATGCTGCCTGAGGGGAACTGGATTACCCGGGCCCCCTCACTGAAGCGCAAAATCACCCTGCTTGCCAAGGTTCAGGATGAGGGCGGGCATGGCTTATATCTGTACTCGGCAGCCGAAACGCTGGGTATCAGCCGGGCCGAACTGAACGAACAGCTGAACACCGGCCGGGCCAAATATTCCAGCATTTTCAATTATCCTGCTGTTACATGGGCAGATATGGGAGCTGTGGGCTGGCTGGTAGACGGGGCTGCCATCATGAATCAGGTAATGCTGACCCGCACTTCTTACGGACCTTATGCCCGGGCTATGGTAAGGATTTGCAAAGAGGAAAGCTTTCATCAGCGTCAGGGATTTGAAATCATGCTTTCGCTGTCCAAAGGAACCGAAGTTCAAAAACGCATGGCCCAGGATGCCCTCAACCGCTGGTGGTGGCCTTCGCTCATGATGTTTGGTCCGCGTGACGAAGAATCGGTCCACACCGAGCAGGCCATGAAATGGAAAATCAAACTGAAAAGTAATGATGAACTCAGGCAACAGTTTGTAGATCAGACCGTTCCACAGGCCGAACTCCTGGGACTGACCATTCCTGACCCCAAGCTGAAGTGGAATCCCGAAAGAGGTCATTACGATTTTGGTGATATCGATTGGGAAGAATTCAAAAGGGTAGTGTCAGGCAAAGGCCCCTGCAGCTTCGAGCGACTAAAAGCCCGAAACGAGGCCTGGGACAATGGGGCCTGGGTGCGGGAAGCCGCTCTGGCTTATGCCGAAAAACAACAGGAAAAATCATTAAAAGAAGCAAGCTGATGAACAAAGATTGGCCTTTGTGGGAAGTATTTATCCGCTCAAAAAGCGGTCTGGATCACCGGCACTGCGGTAGCCTACATGCGGCAGATGCCAAGATGGCTATTGAAAACGCCAGAGATGTATACACCCGCCGTCAGGAGGGAGTCAGTATATGGGTTGTACCATCGGCCCAGATTACCGCAAGCGACCCTGAGACTTCAGGTGAATTGTTTGAACCTGCTCTGGATAAGGTGTACCGCCATCCAACTTTTTACGATTTGCCGGATGCTTTAAAGCACATGTAACATCCCAGAAAATCAAATGAACTACCAGTATCTTCTTCTCCTGGCCGACAATCCCCTGATTTTGGGTCACCGGCTTTCGGAATTGTGCGGCCACGGACCGAATCTGGAAACCGATATCGCCCTGACCAATATTGCCCTGGACCTCTTCGGGCAGGTACGCAACTACTGCCAGTATGCCGCTGAAGTTCACGGCAATGGAATATCGGAAGATCAGGTAGCCTTTCTCAGATACGAACACGAATACCGGAATGTATTGCTCACCGAACAGCCCAATCATGATTTTGCATGGGTCATCGGGCGGCAATATCTGTTCGATGCCTTTCATCTTCCCTTGCTTGAGCAACTTTCTGACAGCAAGGACATCAGACTCGCAGGCATTGCCCGGAAATCGCTGAAAGAGGTACGGTATCACCACCGGTTTTCATCCGAATGGGTAAAGCGCCTGGGAGCAGGAACCGATGAAAGCCACCAAAGAATGCAGGCCGCCGTGGACCAGCTTTGGTCTTATGTGGATGAACTTTTTCTGGAAACAGAAGACGAAAAAGCCATGAAAGAAGCCGGAATCGGAGCCGATTATGGCAGAATCAGAGGACTTTACGACGATGATGTACGGCAGATTTTTTCTGAAGCCGGAATCGCAATACCCGAAGGACCCTGGCACCGGACCATCGGCAAAAACGGAGTGCACTCGGAGCATCTCGGGTTTATTCTGACCGAATTGCAATACATGCAAAGAACTTATCCCGGTATGGAATGGTAGACCATAAAAAATCCGATTTGGACCCATCGGCCGAATATGAAAAAATCAGGGCCATCATTTCCACAGTTACCGATCCCGAAATTCCGGTTCTCAGCGTTGAAGATCTTGGCGTTATCCGGGGAGTAGAGGTAACAGGTAATCAGGTCAGCATTCAGCTTACTCCCACTTATACCGGTTGTCCGGCCATGGATACCATTTCGGATGATATAAAAATTGCCTTGAAATCAGCCGGTTATGAGTCAAAAATCGAAATGGTACTTTCGCCTGCCTGGAGTACAGACTGGATTTCGGAGGATGGCAGAAAAAAAATGGAGGCCTATGGAATTGCACCGCCAATGGAACCTCTGCCGGATAAACTCGCTCTGCTTCATGACCAAAAAATTGTAAAATGTATCCGCTGCGGATCGAAAAATACCCGCCTGATTTCTCAGTTTGGATCTACTGCCTGTAAGGCACTTTTTCAGTGTGAAGATTGCCATGAGCCCTTCGATTATTTTAAGTGCCTGAAATAAAATAACTTATTAGAAAAAAAATCATGTCTGATACCCTGCTTTATTCAAAATCCGGCGGCATTGCCAGACTGGTTCTCAACCGGCCAAAGTCGTACAACAGCTTCAACCGTGAAATGGCACTTGCCTGCCAGGCGGCTTTGAAAGATGCCTCGGAGGATTCTGAAATC
This sequence comes from Catalimonadaceae bacterium, assembly GCA_044359055.1. Classification (GTDB taxonomy): domain Bacteria; phylum Bacteroidota; class Bacteroidia; order Cytophagales; family Flexibacteraceae; genus CAMDMI01. The sequence goes on along the minus strand of JBIKMV010000104.1, from coordinate 1,718 downwards.
AGGATAGTCCTCATTACAGGCGAGGGCAAAGCTTTTTGTGCCGGTCAGGATTTGGTAGAGGTTACCACACCCGAACTGCATCCCGGATTCAAAGCCATTCTGGATGAGCATTACAATCCCATCATAACGGCCATTACCCGGATGCCCAAGCCCGTAGTAGCAGCCGTCAACGGCGTTGCTGCAGGGGCCGGTGCCAATATTGCTCTGGCCTGCGATATTGTTGTGGCCTCAGATTCAGCGGTTTTCATTCAGGCATTTTCAGGTATCGGATTGATTCCCGACAGCGGGGGAACTTACTTTTTACCCAGACTTATCGGCTATCAGAAGGCTCTTGCCATTTCTATGCTGGGAGATAAAATTTCTGCTGCCGAAGCCGAAAAAATGGGCATGATTTACAAATCCTTTCCTGCCGAAACCTATGCCGGGGAGGTTGAAAAACTGGCACTCAGACTTTCGGAAATGCCTACTTTCGGATTGGCCCTGACCAAAAAAGCATTTCAGGAAGGGCTGGTCAATAACCTGGAAGAGCAATTGAAAGTTGAAAGCCTGCTGCAGATTGAAGCCTCAGAATCTGGCGACTACCACGAGGGAGTTGCCGCATTTTTAGAAAAGAGAAAACCCCGTTTTACCGGAAAATGAAAACCATTGGCGTAATCGGTGCCGGCACCATGGGCAGCGGCATTGCACAGGTGGCAGCCTCAGCAGGACATTCGGTTGTTTTGTACGATGCCTTTCCTGAAGCCTTAAAAAGGGCTGAAAATCAATTGAAAAAGGGCCTCGACAATCTGGTTGCCAAAGGAAAGATGGAAGCTGATGAAGGAACTCAGATAATGGGCCGCATTCAGTTTTCTGCCAAAACAGAAGATTTGTCAGGTAGCAACCTCGTCGCAGAGGCCATAATTGAGCAGCCCGAACTAAAAAAATCCATTTTTCAAAAAGTAGAGGCAGAAGTTTCAGAAAATTGTATTCTGGCTTCCAATACTTCTTCGCTTTCAATTACATCTCTGGCAGCGGCCTGTAAAAAGCCCGGTCGGTTCATCGGGCTGCATTTTTTCAACCCTGCTCAGATAATGAAGTTGGTTGAGGTCATTCCTGCAGCGCAGACCGACAAGGGCCTGCCTGCTCAGATGCAGGAACTGATGCGGAGTTGGGGTAAAATTCCGGTTCTCGCCAAAGACACCCCGGCTTTTATTGTAAACCGTGTGGCCCGGCCTTTTTATGGGGAGGCCCTGCGCATGTACGACGAAGGATTGGCCGATATGGCCACCATAGACTGGGCCATGAAAACACTGGCAGGATTTCCCATGGGACCTTTTGAACTAATGGATTTTATCGGCCATGATGTCAATTTTACGGTTACCGAAACGGTTTTTCAGGCCTTTTACCAGGACCCCAGGTATATGCCGTCCTTTTCCCAAAAGCGCCTCCTCGAAGCCGGATTTCTGGGCCGCAAATCGGGTAAAGGATTTTATGATTATTCCGAAAATTCTTCCAAACCGGAACCGGTTCAGGATGAAAAACTGGGCCTTATGATCCGCAATCGCATACTGTGTATGCTCATCAATGAAGCAGCCGAGGCTGTTCAATATGGTATTGCTACCGAGGCCGATGTGGATTTAGCCATGACCAAAGGCGTAAACTATCCGAAAGGGCTATTGGCCTGGGCTTCTGAAATGGGGTATGAGAATGTAGTGAAAGAACTGGATGACCTGTTTCAT
>JBIKMV010000324.1:0-2552 GCA_044359055.1 Catalimonadaceae bacterium | reverse complement strand
CTGCTGATCCACCAATACAGCAAAGCCTGACTCTGCCGGTTCCAGAATAAGGATATCCACTTCTCTCCCTTTTGCATACTCCGGACCGGCAGGCAGCAATTGGCTCCTCCATTTCATGCTGGCAATATAGCGCTGACCCGACCTGTCGGGAATAAGCCTCACCGGATAAAACAGGCCCGCTTTGGAATGGGGCATTACATGGGCCGGCGGACAAAACAAATCTTTCTCCAGACCCCAGTCAAAAAAAACGCCCAGCGGGGTGATTTTCTTCAGGGATAAAAAAGCAACTTCACCCGGCCTGACCAAGGGCTTTTTCAGAGAACCCCACCATTGGTTCTTCGCATCCTTTTCATACACAAAGACTTCTGCTTTTTTGCCTTGCACAAAGGTTCCGGAAGGCTTTACCCATATTTCGGCCTGTGGACCATCAGAAGGGTACATTTTCCAGAAATGCTCTCCGGCTTCCTGGTAAACAATTGGCAGAAAAATTCCCGGTTTTATCATTTCAGCGGAATTTTATGGGGTGTACCGCTGCTTCCGTTTGGCTCCATGGTTTTCAGAATAGAAGCCAGGGTGGGTGCAATGTCTTCAATCTGAAAGAGTTCGGGAGACTCTCCGGGCTGAATCTTCCATCCCATCCAGAGCAAGGGCACATGGGAATCGTAGCTGTACGGTGACCCGTGGGAAGTTCCTTTTTTTCGCTCACTATCGAGTATTCCGGGTGACAAAACAAGCTGAACATCGCCCGACCGGCCCCTGTACCAACCCTTTTCATACTTTTCCATAAAAGGAACCAAAGGAAATGGTTTTTCGCCGGACCAGGCAAAAGCCCTGTAAATATCGGGCTGATTTTCAGCAAATTCAACTATACGGGAGCAGACCATTGCCTTGTTCAGGTTCAGTCGCAAGAGTTCTTTCTCATCCAGATAAATCTGAAGATTCTCCATTGCAGAAATCAGGGATTCACTTCCAAAGGTTGAGTAACAGAACTGCTTCAGGCCTGCCTCAAAAGCAGCCGGCTGAAATCTGGCTGCGGGTAGCCCCTGTTCCTGCAAAAATTCAGGAATCTCGAGAATGCCATGGTCGGCAGTGAGAAACAGGAGATAATTTTCTTTCCCTACCCTGGAATCCAAAAAATCAAAAAAAGAAGCCAAATCCCGGTCAAGCCGGAGGTAGGTGTCCTGAACTTCCATGGAATTGGGGCCATAGTCGTGTCCGATGATATCGGTGCAGGAAAAGCTCAGGGAGAGAAAATCCGTTTTGTCGTCCATGCCCAGATTTTCGTTTTCAATCAGGGCTTTTGCCAATCGGGCAGTGAGGGTGTTGCCAAAGGGAGTTTTTCTGATGATCTCGAAACCCGAACCCGGGTCCTGTGCGAGCACATATGGGAAAACAGGCTTCTGATTTTTAAGAATGGAATTTTCGTAGGGTTTGTTGTCTTCCGTAGAATTGGTGTAAGCAGGGGCGGGTTTCAGCAGGTTCCATACCGAATCTTTGTAGCGGGCAGGCAAACCCGTTTGGTTAAACCTTTCGAGCCAGGCCGGCAGCTTCCCGTTCAGATTTCTGTACCATGTACTTGAGATAAAATTCCCGGACCGGGCCTCGAACCAGAAAGCGGCATCTGCCCCATGGCCTGCAGGCAGAATGGCTCCACGGTCTTTTACCGATATACCAAAAGACTTTCCTCCAAAGGCCATTTTGATCTGATCGGCAATGGAATAGGTTTTCATATTCCGGGGCGACATGCGTGATTCCTGCTCTCCGGAGCCGATGCCTTTTACAGAATCGTCCTGCGTACAGTATATAGGTTTTGCCCTTAATTTATCAAACCAATGGTTGCCCACAATGCCATGAATCCGGGGTGTGGTTCCCGAAAAGACCGAGGCATGACCCGGTGCCGTAATGGTAGGAAAATAGGAATACTGACAATTGGAAAAGGAATAACCTGTTTGCAAAAGCCTTTTAATACCATTGGGGACATATTGCTCTCCGTAGCGGTAACAGAAATCAAAGCGCATCTGATCCACCACAATGCCGATTACCAGTTTCGGTCTGTCGGGCAAGTGCTTTGCCTTTTTGGGTGGCCTCTGAGCACAAAGCAGAAAAGGCAGGAAATACAGGGATAAGAGGACTGTAAAAGTTTTTGGCATGAAAAATAAGGACCAGCTCAAAGGGCAAAAGTAAGAAAGCCGGACCAATTTTTGGGGAGTACTTCAGAAGGCGGCAAGATGGCGTCCGGCCAAACCAAAATTTCACCGGAACTTCGGCAATTGCGGAAAAAAACCTATAAGGTCTGGGAAGACCTTGTAGGTTTGGTGCATATCCGGCAACATATCATATTGGCCTAATATACAGGAAGTTCACTATGTAATTTCATAAATGACTATCTGAAAAATAAAAATCGACCGCTTCGCGATAAAGGAGTCAAAGGGACAAATAGACTAAGAGTCTTCTAATCCCTGAGGCAACGGACACTAAAGCCATTCTGCTTAAGGAGGTTGTTCCGGTCTGAATAGCCACCGTCGTAATTCAGGAGCCGGGACCAGGCGTAG
>JBIKMV010000323.1:0-2560 GCA_044359055.1 Catalimonadaceae bacterium | reverse complement strand
GCCCATTTTGGTGGACTCCGATGGCAAGGAACTGGAAGGCAACAATGTAGAAGGGCATTTGTGCATTCCCTTTCCCTGGCCCTCCATCCTCCGGACCACCTGGGGCGATCATGAACGCTGCCGGATCAACTATTTTGCCACTTATAAGGGCTTGTATTTCACTGGCGACGGAGCCAGAAGAGACGAAAACGGACTCTACCGCATCATTGGGCGGGTGGACGATGTCATCAATGTGAGCGGTCACCGCTTCGGAACCGCTGAAATAGAAAATGCCATAAACCAAAACCAGAAGGTTATAGAAAGTGCCGTTGTCGGTTATCCCCATGATATAAAAGGACAGGGTATTTATGCCTTTGTCATTCTGGCTGATTTGCACCAGGCAGGGGAGGGGATGCGTGAAGAAATTATTGAAACGGTGGTGGAGTATATCGGTCGATTTGCCCGGCCGGATAAGATTCAGTTTGTGAGTGGCCTGCCTAAAACCCGCAGCGGGAAAATAATGCGCCGCATTTTGAGGAAAGTGGCAGAAGGTGAGACCCATTCCCTGGGCGATACCACCACCTTGCTCGATCCACTCGTTGTGGAAGAAATCATTGCCGGAAAACTTTGAAGCAGAGGGTCTTTCCGGCCAAATGTAAGGTATTCGGCTACTTGTTTTCCTGCATTTTCCAATTGCAGGAGGTCTATCCTTTCGTGGCCACCTTGTGCACAGAATATGAGCCCGGGTGGCGTTTCTTCACCTGCTTGTTTTTCGTACTTGTCCAGCCAACGAAGGTAAAGTTCCATATACCCTTTCGAGTGGGCTTTGAACCTTACTTATTTGAGCTCATTGCCTTAAAGTAATTTGAGGTTTCGGTGGTAGAAAAGGAAATCGGGATAAACTACAAAAAGGTCCGGGCCTCCGGAGTTACAGCCCCGGCCCCAAAACTGGCCGTCATCTTCCGGAATAATCAATTTTGGTCATATACCTTGGATGAATGTTTTGTAAAATTTGTAAGTACGGACAATATCCGTACATATGCCCTAAGAATTCTCAAACACCATGAAAACATAAGATAAAGCAAGGTTTGATACTCGCCTCCCAAGAGAGCATAAGGAGCTATTTGAATATGCTGCTCAAATTGGCGGGTTTAGAAATTTAACTGATTATATTATAAGTGTCCTAATGGAAAAATCTACAATGATTATTGAAAAACATAACACCATATTGGCGTCAAGAAAAGATCAAGAAGTATTTTTTGAATCCATCATGAGGGATATTGAACCTAATGATTCTTTAAAATCAGCCGTAGCAAAATACAATAAGGTATTAAAAAAATAAATGGATAAAAATTATATAACTGATCCATTAAGCTCTAGACACAATAAAGAAATTTTCGATTGTGGCAAAGAATTGTTGAATCGTTACATCCATAAACAAGCAAGTCTAGGTGTAAAAAAAAAGAATATCAACATGCTTCATACTTGCTGAGGAAGACAATATAGTGAAAGGTTATTATACACTTTCCAGCTCAAGGATTCAAAGAGGTCAACTTCCAACTGAAACAGTTAAAAGATTACCAGAATAATATAAACATATGCCAGTTACTTTACTTGGAAGACTTGTAATAGACAAGATTCACATGGGAAAGGGATTTGGTGAATCACTCCTTGTTGATGCTTTGAAAAGAGCATTCTTTGCATCTACAGATAGTGTGGCTTCAATGGCTGTTGTGGTAGATCCAATCGACCAGAACGCAATAAATTTTTACAAAAAATACAATTTTATAGTGCTCCCGGATAGTGGAAAAATGTTCTTAAAAATGGATACTATTTCATAATTATTCCAATTGACTGAAAGCCAGCTGTCAACACCTAATGCTTCGTTGGGGCCGGCGGGTCAAAAATGAAAGATTCCGATGCAGGACCGGGACAAGTCTTTTGCACGGAAGCTTAAGGAGTTTTGGCGGCCTATGGGGTTTGCCCCTGCAAATCGGGTGACGGGAGCAGCAGAGGCCCTCTAACTCTGTTTCAAGCGTGTTTTTGGTTCTAAAATCCTCTCATTTTCAGCGGCTTTGGTACAGCCACCGAGAAGAAATTAAAAAATCCTGAAAAACGAAATCTCAATTCGAAACAATCCCTCTTTAGCTTATTTTTGCAATGTGGTTGTCATACAGCCTTCCCGCAGCTTGAGCAGTATGCGTCGAATGGCTCATTGACTGTCCCGTTTTTACATCAGGATAGGGTTTTCAGGAGGCCGGAGCATGGCGACCGCCATGGTTATCAGATGACGACCCCGTAGTACAATTTAAAATGAAAGAAAAACTAAAGACATATTTTGCAGAAAAGTTTCAGACAACAACAACCGAAATAGAGCAAGTTGTAGCTGCATTTAAAGAAAAAATCGTAAAAAAGAATGATATCTTAATTTCAAAAGGAGATATTTGTCGATATACATATTTCGTTTGCAGTGGTTCGGTTCGTGCATACTTTATTGATGATGATGGGGAAGAGGCTACAAGATATATTGCACTTGAAAATCAATTTATAACTACTATACACTCTTTTATATCGCAGATAC